>JAITVM010000240.1 GCA_031285815.1 Clostridiales bacterium
AACGCAAAGTTTTCCCCGGCTATGTTCTTTTGAATATGATTATGAACGACGACACATGGTATGTTGTTAGGAACACAAGAGGTGTTACGGCTTTTGTCGGGCCTGGCTCGAAACCTGTAGCCCTTACTGAAAAAGAGATCCTTAGCATGGGCATCGAATTTAAGAAATCTATCGATATATTTGAAGGCGACACAGTTAAAGTAATTTCTGGGCCTTTTGAAGAAAGCATTGGGGTAATTAAAGAGATCAACGAACATAAACAAATAGTTATAGTTATGCTGTCTATTTTCGGAAGGGACACCCCTGTTGAATTAAATTTCTTGGAAATAGAAAAATTATAGGTTTTGGGCCCTTTTTGCCTTTGGCTTTAAAAAGGGTGCGTGGGAGGGCAAATTCCCCGTTAATCACCACATATTAGGAGGTGCCTATTATGGCAAAAAAAATTACTGGTTTTATAAAATTACAAATCCCAGCCGGAAAAGCAACACCGGCACCGCCAGTTGGCCCCGCGCTTGGCCAGCATGGCGTTAATATCATGGCTTTCACTAAAGAATTTAACGAAAGGACCAAGGATCAAGTTGGTCTTATTATTCCGGTAGTTATCACTGTTTATCAGGATAAGAGTTTTACATTTATTACGAAAACTCCGCCTGCCGCCGTTCTCCTTAAAAAAGCGGCTAAAATTGAATCCGGTTCTGGCGTGCCCAACAAAACTAAAGTTGCGACTATCCCAATCGATGAAGTCAAAAAAATCGCCGAACTAAAAATGGTTGATTTAAATGCTGCTACTATAGATACAGCCGTAAGTATGATTAAAGGCACAGCTAGAAGCATGGGCATTGTTGTTACAGACTAATTTTATTATGACATTGGTCAATAATGTGGGAGGGGCTTCCCGTTATTACCACATAAGGAGGAACGTATAGTTATGAAAAGAGGAAAAAAATATCTCGAAAAAGCAAAGCTTGTAGATAGGGCTATGCTTTATGAAACAAATGACGCCTTAGAACTGGTTATAAAAACTTCGGTTGCTAATTTTGATGAAACAGTTGAGGCACATATAAGGCTGGGCGTTGACAGCAGGCACGCTGACCAGCAGGTTAGGGGCGCTGTTATCCTTCCTCATGGTACAGGTAAAAAAATCAGGGTTTTAGTTTTTGCGAAAGGGCCTAAAGCCGATGAGGCAGAAAAAGCAGGCGCTGATTTTGTCGGGGCTGAAGAATTAGTTAGTAAAATCCAAAACGAAAACTGGTTTGATTTTGACGTAGTAGTCGCGACTCCTGACATGATGGGCGTTGTAGGCCGTTTAGGGCGTGTCTTAGGGCCAAAAGGCCTTATGCCAAACCCTAAAGCAGGTACTGTAACTATGGATGTTTCAAAAGCTATTGTAGATATTAAAGCAGGTAAAATAGAGTATAGGTTAGACAAAACAAATATTATCCACGTGCCTTTAGGAAAAGTTTCTTTTGGGCCGGAAAAATTAAACGATAACTTCACCAGCTTAATGAGCGCTATAATAAAAGCAAAACCAGCCGCTGCTAAAGGCCAGTATTTAAGGAGCGTTACTGTTGTTACAACAATGGGGCCATCTGTAAAAATAAATACGGCTAAGATAGTTGGCTAAAATAGGATTAAAGTAGGGGCGTTACCTTTATGGTAGCGCTTTTTTTGTGGCTTAAGACGGTTGGGCATGAAGCGGGTTTTCAGCGGGCATAAACTGCCTATGTAGCAGATTTGCCCTATTATAAAAAACAAATATAGGGCCGATATTAAAGAGGAAAATTAATTTTGTTTATAAATATAATGGAAATTAATTTTCTTAGCTTTTAGCGAAACAATACATGGGGGGTAGGTATTTTTGAAAAAAATAGCCTTTATTCTGGCGTTTGTTTTTTTTATGTTCATAACGCCTATTTATGCTGAAGATATTAGCGTTTATTTAAATGGTGAAAAATTAATTTTTGACGTAGCGCCTCAAAACATTGATAACCGGGTTATGGTCCCGTTCCGGATGATAGGGGAAGCCTTAGGCGCGAAATGTTATTGGGTAAGTGAAGACAATACAGTTATTATGAGTAAACAAGATGGGATGCTTGGTTTAATTATTGGCCATAATAAAATGTATTTCTCTGATGGCGAGGTAGTAACAAATAACATTGAATTAGATGTGGCGCCCCAAATAGACAATTCCCGGACTTTAGTACCGGTAAGGGCAGTTTCGGAAGGATTCGATAGTTCTGTTTACTGGGATGAAAAGACAAAATCAGTTTTGATAACAACAAGTGATTATACCCCGCCCGTATCAAACGCGGAAACAGATAACCCAGTAGCGGCAAGCCTTTCAGAATTTACCAATGAACTCCAAAAAAATTTAGATGAAAGGAATACAGAATTTACTTTAAAGGCCACCGGTATAAGCACAGAAGATATGGAAGGGGTTAATTTGAGCCACCTATCAAGCGCAGTTTCTTCATGGAGCTACCATTATAGTGTTTATGACGGTTATGTTGAAGCTTATTACAGGATAAATTACGTAATGGCCGAGGGGATAATAGAAGCATTTAAATCAAGGGATACATCGGGCCTTAGTAGCCAGCAATTAGAAGTATATAACAAGGCTAACTCTATATTACAAAGCATTATAACTAAAGATATGGGCGATTATGAAAAAGAATTAAAAATTCATGATTACCTAGCCCTAAATGTTTCGTATGATTATGACAATTATTTGGCAGATACCATACCCGATGAGTCCCATACGCCATATGGCGCACTCATAAAAAAGGTGGCTGTATGCGATGGCTTTGCGGAATCTTTTAGGATATTGGGCACTATGGCGGGGCTGGAATGTGAAACGGTAATCGGTTATACTGAGGAGCCGCATGCATGGAATAGGGTAAAAATAGATGGCAGCTATTATTTAATTGATGTAACATTTGATACGCCGGTGCCAAATGTGCCTGGCTTAGTACTATATACATATTTTAATTTAACCGACAGCGAAATGGGGATGGACCACAAACCTGATACGGCAGGGCAAATAAAATGTACGGATACAAAATATAATTATTTTGTTTATAATAATTTATTGTTTTCAAGCCAAGAAGAATTTGAGCAAATATTTTCTAACGAGCTTAAGGCAGGAAAAAAATTTATTAGCTTAAAATCAGATGGGATTGACATTGAAGATATTGAATTCGAATTTATATTTGAGTTAACAGGGAAAAAAGACATAAGCTATTTTGAAGAGGCGGGGCACGGGATATTAACAATAGTGGTTTAAGTTATGAAAAATATTATACATACATAAATGGGCCCCAGTAAAGCCGGCAAATTAAACATATGTTTGCAGGCTTTACTGGGGCATTTTTTGCCCCATGGTTAAACCGGTTCATTTAACTAATCGATCAAGAATTCCCATGCCTCTATAGGCGGCGGGATGAATTGCCCATAGCGCCTTTGTGGCGATTCTTTTTGGGCGTATAAATTATGCCGGATTATGGTTGACGGGTAAAATATACTTGCGTTAGACTATAGCCAACCGAAAAATTGTGGAGGGCGGCATGTAATGAATAAAGCGTATAAATTCAGGATGTACCCCAACCAGGAACAGCGTGGGCTAATATCCAAAACCTTTGGATGTGTCCGTTTCATCTATAATAAAATGCTTGGTGAGAAAAAAGCCTACTATGAAAAGCATAGGAAGGCTTTGAGGGTGACGCCTGCTAAATATAAAAGTGATTATGTGTGGCTAAAAGAGGTTGACAGTTTAGCCCTTGCCAACGCCCAAATAAACCTTGAAACGGCATACCGGAATTTTTTCCGTGATAAGGCTATAGGGTTCCCTAAATTCAAAAATAAAAAGGGCACCAGAAAGTCTTATACAACCAACTGCATAAATAACAACATCTGTATAGATGGCAATTACA
>JAITVM010000036.1 GCA_031285815.1 Clostridiales bacterium
AGGGGCCCGCGGACAGAGCCCACGGTATTTATGCAACGAATTTGTCCGCCGCCGGGCTGAGCATTGCAATGGCAGCCGGCAATATTACACATCCACAAGAAATATCTGTTATAATAGGAAAAAAATTTGCAATTAGCCACTTATACCGTTGCCCTTTCTGTTAGCTCATGTTCAATAAACTCCCTGATGTAAGGGGCGCTTTCGTTTGTAATTAAAAACTCAAAGCATCTATACCGGCATTTTTGGTAATGGTCGCCATTAATAGTAAAATCATAACCTCTGCAATGGGGGCTGCATTTGTCCAACACTATCCTTTTGCAAATACCAGCATCTTGGACGGAACTTACCATAGTACTTGGCATGGTGTTAAGAAAATCTGGATAATTGCCTATATGTTCGCCATATATACGGGCCAGCATGCCTGCTTTTCTGAAAAGAAAATTCATAACTGCCTTTGGTGGTTTGCCATACTTATAAGAAGCAAGATAGCCGGATTTTTTTTCTTCAAAAACTGCTTTGCACCCACGATCTAGCATATAGTTATGCAGGTCTTGGACAAACGGCTGATTGTTTTTATCAGCTGCTTCAATAAATTGCTCAAAACTAATTTTTTCTTGTGCCATAGGTTTTTCTCCTCACATAATTTATCCTGCCCGTATCTGCCGGATACAGAACTCACATTTTATTACTGGTTAATTTTTTTCTTAATCAAGCTTTACTGTATGTATTTTACCATAAACAACACGACAACAGTATGCCGTGTTTAAATATCGAAAAAAATATTTTATGTTTAATTATAGGTGGGAAGCAACCGATATGATGGCAAATTTAATTTTCAGTAAACATTGGGGTAGAAAGATAGCGCTCACCGCTATCAGGAAGGATTATGACAATTACTTTGCCTAGATTTTCTGGGCGTTTAGCAACCTGTATTGCCGCCCAAACAGCCGCACCAGATGAAATTCCGATTAGTACCCCTTCTTTTTTGGCAAAACTTCTTCCGGTTTTAAAAGCATCTTCATTGGTGACGGTTATGATCTCATCATATATTGATGTATCCAGGGTATCAGGGGCAAAACCTGCGCCGATCCCCTGAATTTTGTGGGGCCCGGATGTACCCTTTGACAATATAGGCGATGAGTCTGGCTCAACAGCAATAATTTTGAGGCCAGGTTTTTTTTCTTTTAAATAACTACCTGTGCCAGTAATAGTACCGCCGGTGCCAATACCCGAAATTAATATATCAACTTTCCCATCAGTATCAGCCCATATCTCAGGGCCGGTGGAATCCCTATGTACCGCCGGGTTAGCCGGGTTATTGAATTGGCTAGGTATAAAACTATTTGGTGTTTGTAAAGCAAGCTCTTGGGCTTTTGCAATTGCGCCTTTCATGCCTTTAGCGCCATCGGTCAAAACAAGCTCAGCCCCGTAGGCTTTTAATAAATTACGGCGTTCAATGCTCATTGTTTCGGGCATGGTTAGGATAATCTTATATTTTTTTGCTGCAGCTATAGATGCCAGGCCGATACCGGTATTCCCACTTGTAGGTTCGATAATAACTGAGCCTGGCTTCAATAGGCCCTTCGCTTCCGCATCTTCAATCATTGCTTTTGCGATACGGTCCTTTATACTTCCTGAAGGGTTGAAGTACTCAAGTTTGCCAAGAAGGGTCACAGGCTGGCCAATTTCTTTTTCATAGCCAGATAATTCAAGTATTGGTGTACCACCGATTAAATCAGTTATAATTTTATAGGTTTTCATATGGGATCTACTCCTTATTTATTAAAAATATAGGAATGATATGTATTATGTTTTAAATTTTTTAATTTGCCGGTTTTTTGTGGGTCGCCTGCCGGCTGCACTGGTTGGTTTCACCATTCTTTCAAGGCTTTTGCCCAAATAGAATTATAATATATGTTTGATGGGTTTTCAAGGTGCTAACATTTGATTTGTAATATAGCAAACCCAGATTGGCTTGGTATTTTGCAAAATGAAAAACATTTAAATTATAAAACCCCGCTACCTTAGCCTATTACGCTTTGTAGTGGGGTATATAATTGTTTCTGAAACTGGGGCTTATCAGCGGACCATGCAAGGGCGTTTTGGGTTAAACTGCCAGTTAGGGAAATAATACTGCATCCCGGCAGCGTCATCCCTGGCACTCAAATTCATTTCATTATATAATTGGTTCGCCTTAATAACTTGTTCCATATCGATTTCAATACCAAGGCCAGGTTTATCCGGCACATTAATATAACCGCCGCTTATTATTAGGGGGTTCTTGGTAAGCCGTTCGATGCCCTCTTGCCAAATCCAGTGTGTATCTATAGCCGTAATGTTTCCGGGTACGGCGGCAGCAACATGGGTGAACATAGCCAGCGATATATCAAAATGGTTATTAGAATGCGAGCCCCATGTCAACCCAAAATGGTCGCATACCTGGCCTACGCATACAGAGCCATTCATAGTCCAGAAATGCGGGTCTGCAAGGGGGATATCAACCGACCCCAGAACTAGGGAATGGGCCATTTGCCTCCAATCAGTAGCAATCATATTAGTAGCTGTCGGCAAACCGGTAGCACGCCTGAATTCTGCAAGTATTTCCCTTCCGGAAAAACCATTTTCTGAGCCGCATGGGTCTTCACAGTAGCTAAGTATGCCATGCATATCTTTACACAATTTAACCGCCTCATCAAGCGCCCAAGCACCATTTGGGTCAAGGGTTATCCTTGCATCAGGGAAAGCTTCTTTTAAAGCCCTAACCGCGTTTATTTCTTCGCGCCCGTCCAAAACGCCGCCTTTAAGTTTGAAATCCTCAAAACCGTATTTTTCTTTTGAGGCCTTTGCAAGCCTTACAACCGCTTCAGCAGTCAACGCTTCCTCATGCCTTAACCTGTACCAGCTGTTTTCAGAAGTTTCGTCAGAATAATAGGGTAAATCTGTTATCTTCCTGTTCCCTACATAAAACAAATACCCCAATACCTTAACCTTTTCCCTTTGTTGCCCATCGCCCAGTAGCCCAGCAACAGGGACCTCAAGATATTTACCTGTAAGGTCAAGAAGTGCAGATTCAACAGCGGTCACAACGTGGACACCTGTACGCAAATCAAAGGTCTGCTGACCACGGGTGTCATCTTTTTCGCCTTTTAACGAATTCTTAATTTGTAACAGGATATTTTTATACTCCCCGATTGGGCGCCCTAAAACTAAAGGTACTGATTTTTCAAGCGCCGATGTTATCTTAGGGCCGCCAGGGACTTCGCCAACACCAGTATTTCCTGTTGAATCTGTTAGAATTACAATATTCCTTGTGAAAAAAGGGCCATGGGCGCCGCTTAAATTCATCAGCATGGAATCTTTTCCAGCGACGGGGAAAACCTCCATTTTAGTAACTATCGGAACCATATTTGCCTCCTTTTTTTATCCTACCCTCATAAAGTTATACTAAACCCATGTCTACCAATACTCGCCTGAGGTTTTCTTTTTCCGTACTTGAAATTGGCTGGATAGGGTCAAGGCAAACACCAACCTGAATCCCCTGCATATTAAGCCCTTCTTTTATAACGGCTGGAAATGTACCCATATTGCAGGCGATACGTAGGGGGGCAAGCCTAAACTGGGCATCCAGCGCCCCGGCGGAGTCACCCGATATGTACTTGTCGTAAATATCGGCGGCAACCCTCGGCGCTACGTTGGCACATGAAGCTATTGCGCCGCTGGCACCATAGCATAACCCGGCGTAAATTAATGTATCGCGCCCGAGCAGGACACTAAAATTATCGTTACCACGTGTAAGCCTTAGGTACTCACCGGTATTGGTAAAATCTCCGGTGCTGTCTTTAACACCGACAATATTTTCAATTTCGGCCAGTTTAGCAACAGTTTCAGGCTCAATAGTAACATTTGTCTTAGGTTTGTTATTATACATGACAACTGGCAAATAAGTAGAATCTGCAATACTTTTAAAATGCTGATACAACTCGCGCTGTGTCTGTGCTATAAACATGGGGGTTAAAACTGATACAGCATCCGCCTTTTCTTGTTCGGCGATTTTAATAAGCCTAATAACCCCCCTTGTTGTAATATCGTTACATCCGGCGTATACCGGGACACGCCCTGCAGCGGCTTCTACAGCCGTGCGTAATATGCGCCTATACTCATCTTCTTGAAGCGCGTAAAATTCCCCGGTAGTCCCCATCGGGAAAATGCCATGGACGCCACCATCAATAACAAACTCAATTACACGGCGAAACGCGGCCTCGTCTAAATTACCGGCATTATCAAAAGGGGTGACAATAGGGGGGATAATCCCCTTTGGCACAAAATCCATAATACTCAACCTTCCATATTATACTCAGCGTAACCCTGCGTATCTGGATTAATACCAGGAAACTCAATGGATGCGCTTTTTAGAGATTTAGCCGGCTGTGATACCGGCGGCCATACCACGGGATTCTTTGCTGAAGTGGCAAGCTACACTGTGCCCATTTTCATCTGCCTTTTGAAGCGTGGGGGCCTCTACCTTGCATTTTTCTCGTGCCATCCAGCATCTGGGGGCAAACCTGCATCCGGGCGCTGGGTTTATTGGGCTTGGGACATCGCCTTTTAATACGATTCGGGATATCTTCTTGCCAACTTCAACTTTTGGTACTGCGGAAAGCAATGCTATCGTATATGGGTGCATAGTATTTTCGAAAATAACATCAGTCGGTGCTATTTCAATAATTTCGCCGAGGTACATAACGGCGATTCTATTTGAGATATGCCGGACAACACTCAGGTCATGCGATATAAAAAGGAATGAAAGCCCCCTTTTGGCTTGTAAATCCATTAATAAGTTAATAATTGTCGCTTGTATTGATACATCAAGCGAGGATACAGGCTCATCGCATACAATAAACTCCGGCGAGAGTGAAAGTGCCCTTGCTATTCCAACTATTTGCCTTTTTCCGCCATCGAGTTCATGTGGGTACTTATTTAATAAATCCTCAGATATCCCTGTGTCGATACACAGTTCATTAATTGCCTCTTCTAATTTTGCCCCTGATGATATTTTGTGAATTTGATACGATTCTTTTAAAATTGACTTTATCGTTTTTCTTGGGTTAAGGGATGAATAAGGGTCTTGAAAAATAATCTGCATACTTTTGCAAATACTCAAATGGCCTTTTTTGGGTGCCTTAAAAATATCTTTGTCTTTAAAAAACATTTCACCGCTTGTCTTTGGGATAAGCCTCATAAGCACATTCCCTACAGTGCTTTTACCGCAGCCGCTTTCCCCTACAAGGCCTAGCGTCTCTCCTGGGTATATGTCAAAGTTGATTCCATCTACGGCATGAAGCCGGCCTTTTCCCTTAACCTCAAAATGCTTTACAAGGTTCCGCACTTTTATGAGCGGTTCTTTATCAGTAACTGTCATAGCCGTCCCTCCATACCTTTAAAACATGCCACACTATGGTTGCTGTTTATAAGTTTCATAACAGGCTTATCTATTTTGCAGCAGTCCAAGCAATGTGTGCAGCGCGTATGGAATGCGCACCCCGGCGGTAAATGCTCCGGGTTGGCGACGCTACCTGGGATAGATGCTAACCGTTCCCTCGGCCCCGTCAGTTTGGGGATGGAACCAAAAAGCCCAACGGTATAAGGGTGAAGGGGGTTCCGGAATACTTCATCCACAGTACCATATTCAACAATGTAACCCGCATACATAACTGCTACCTTCTGGCATATTTCTGCTATGATGCCCAGGTTATGCGTAATCATAAGCAGGGAGCTGTCGTATTTATCTAATAATTCCTTTATTAATTCCAAAATTTGCGCCTGTATAGTAACATCCAGAGCTGTAGTTGGCTCATCAGCAATTAAAAGCGAGGGGTTACAGGCAAGCGCTGCCGCAATACCTACCCTTTGCCTCATGCCGCCGCTGAATTGGTGTGGGAAATCATTTACACGGTAGCTTGCTATACCGACTACCTCCAGTAGCTTCCCAGCCTCTAAAAGGGCTGTTTTCTTATCCATATTGCGGTGTTTTGATAGAACCATCCCAATTTGTTCGCCTACTGTAAATACAGGGTTAAGCGATGTTAAAGGGTTTTGGAATATCATAGATATTTTGTCGCCCCTTATATCCATTAACTCTTTAGTGCTCATATTTAAAACAGATTTACCCTCGAAAAATATTTCACCACCGGTAATCTTTCCGGCCGGTTGTGGGACCAGGTTAAGCATTGCAAGGGCCGTCGTCGTTTTACCGGCGCCCGACTCGCCTACAAGGCCCAGGGCCTCACCTTTGGCGATAGACAGGTTGACACCGTTAAGCGCGTATGCAGTGGCACGCCCGGTCACGTATTTTATGGATAAATCTTTGACTTCCATCATCATTTCCATTTTCTATCACCCTTAATTCTTGTTTTTCGGGTCCAGCACGTCCCGCACGCCATCGCCAAGAAAGTTAAACGCAAGCACAGCAATCATCAAAGCAACACCGGGGGCGATAACAACCCAAGGGGATGTTGCGAGGTATTCGCGCCCATCGGCAATCATAACACCCCATGAAGGTGCTGGTGGCGGGACCCCGAGCCCCAGGAAGCTGAGTGAAGATTCTGTAAGTATTGTACGCCCGAACTCCTGGCTCATAACGATTATTAATGATGTCAATACATTAGGCAATATTTGAGTAAACATCATCCTGATTTTAGACGAGCCTAAGGCCTGTGATGCATGTATAAACTCAGTATTCCGTATCGCCATAACATTGCCCCTTACAATCCTTGCATATTGGACCCACCTGGTAAAAACGAGCACCAGTATTAGATTTGTAGTGCTGTTCCCAAGCACTGCCATAACGGCCACTGCCAGCACCATCGGGGGGATCGAGACTTGAATGTCACTTATACGCATAATTACCGTATCAACTGTTTTTCCGAAATAACCAGCGACAATACCGAGTATTGTCCCTATAATAGCCGTAACTATAACGACAGTAAATGATATTTGCAGTGATACGCGGCTGCCAACCATCAGCCTTGACAAAAGGTCCTGCCCCAGTGGGTCAGTACCTAGAATATGGCCGCTCCAGCCAGCTGAAAACCAATCCGGCGGCTGCAAACGCATCGCAAGGTCTGATTTTACCGGGTCATGCGGGGCAATAAATGGTGACAATAGTGATATAACGATAATTAATATAACGAGGAATGCCCCGATGATGAAAAAGTTGCTTTTCCTCATCCTTCTAAAAAGCTCTTGTCTGCTCACTGGTTCCCCTCCTAATTAAAATCCATACGCGGGTCAACCACAGTATATATAATGTCAACTATTAAATTGACAAAAACAAAACACGCAGAGATAACGAGCAATATAGATTGGACTAGGGAAAAATCCCTTAAACCGATTGCCTGTACTGTAAGCGTGCCTATTCCCGGCCAGCCGAATAT
>JAITVM010000118.1 GCA_031285815.1 Clostridiales bacterium
TGCCCGATTGTTATACCCAGGCTAATTAAATTTAAATTTGGCCAAAATGTCCGTGGGGACGGGCCAGAAAAGCATTTAGTTAAACAAGGTACGCCAACTATGGGCGGGATAATGATACTGCTTAGCTTCCTGCTTACTTCAATTATTTTTTTAAAAAGCAGGGAGTGCATCTTGGTAGCCTTTTTCACATTGGGGTTTGGGGTGATTGGTTTCCTGGACGACTATATAAAAATAGCAAAAAGGCGGTCCATGGGTCTTAGGGCTTATCAAAAATTGCTTTTACAAATAGTATTGACACTTGTTTTTTTATATTTTATGCCACAAGGGGCTTCAAGTATTTATTTGCCTTTTTTTAATGGGGCGTCATTTGACCTCGGTTTTTTATACATACCCTTTATGTTTATAGTGACATTGGGGACGGTGAACGGCGTAAATTTGACAGATGGCTTAGACGGGCTCGCTTCGGGGGTAACTGTTTTAGTGACAACGTTCTTTATATTTATTGCCCTTGCCGCCGGTTCAGATATTTCACCTATTAGCGGGGCTGTTGTAGGGTCGCTGTTAGGGTTCCTATTATTTAATTCTTACCCGGCAAAGGTTTTTATGGGCGATACAGGTTCATTGGCGCTGGGTGGTTTTATAGCTGCTACGGCAATGATATTAAGGGTGCCTTTGTTTATAATAATCGTAGGTTTAATTTATCTTTGTGAAGATTTATCTGTAATGATACAAGTATCATATTTTAAACTTACGAAAGGGAAGCGTTTTTTCAAAATGGCCCCTATCCACCACCATTTTGAACTTATAGGCTTATCTGAAACAAGGGTTGTTACTTTATTTTATGTCATAACTGCTTTGATGTGTTTAATCGGCTTTCTGGCCGCTAAAGGGTTATATGTATAAACATGGTTCGGTGGAATTAATTTCGCCGAATTTTTTGCTTTTTGGGATGGTTCTATTTTTGAAAATTCACTATGAAATAGATATTTGTATAAGGGGGCCTTTTGATGGGCGCATTGGTAATAGGTATGGCCAGGAGCGGCATTTCATCAGCAGTATTATTAAAAAAACAGGGTTACGATGTAACAATTGATGATAAAAAAGAAGAAAAAAACTTTGACCAAAATATAATTTTTAATTTAAGGGGTTTAGGTGTAAATTTAAATTTGGGCAGTGAAAAAGACATTAGCCTTCAAGGGGTTAGTTTAATAGTTTTGAGCCCCGGGGTGCCAAAAAGTTTGGATATTATTAAAAAAGCGAGACAGGAAAATATAAGGATAATAGGCGAGGTAGAACTGGCATATACATATTTTAATGGGGGTTTAATAGCTATAACCGGCACTAACGGCAAAACAACCACAACAGCGCTGGTTGGCGCAATAATGAATGCTTATTGTAAGAATACATATACCCTAGGCAATATAGGTGTGGCTTTTACGGAAAAAGTATTGGAGGCTGATAAAAATTCAACGGTAGTGCTGGAGGCTAGCAGCTTCCAATTAGAATCTATTGATAAATTTAGGCCGCATATAGCGGCTATCCTAAATATTGCAGAAGACCATCTTGACCGCCATTTGACAATGGGGAACTATATTAACGCTAAAAAAGAAATTTATAAAAACCAGGGAGAAAATGATTTTCTTGTCTTAAATTATAATGACGCGCATTTAAAAGATATAAATACAAAATCAAGGCTAATATATTTTAGCTCACAAAATATATTAAATGAAGGGGTATATTTAGAAGGAAATGATATTTACATTAACATGTTTGGCATAAATCAAAAACTAATAAATATATATGAATTGAACCTACTGGGCATGCATAATTATGAAAATGTTATGGCGGCGGCGGCAATATCTTTATGTGCAGGCGCACCATATAATATAATCCAGGATGTTTTAAAAAGCTTCAAATCAGTGCCGCACCGTATTGAATATGTGGATACTATAAATGGCGTTGAATTCTATAACGACTCTAAGGGCACGAACCCGGATGCTGCAATAAAATCTATCCAGGCAATGCGTAAACCTATTTTACTTATTGCCGGAGGGTACGAAAAGAATTCGGATTTTAACCCTTGGATAAAAGAGTTTAAAAATAAAGTTAAGCATGTTGTTGTTTTGGGGCAGGCCGCCGGCCGTATTATTTCAGATTTGAAGGGTAATAATTTTTATGATTTTAGCCATGCGGAAAGCTTAGGGCAGGCTGTGGATATTGCTTTTTTTAAAGCTAAAGAAGGGGATTGCATATTACTGTCGCCGGCTTGCGCGAGCTGGGGCATGTTTAGGGATTTTGAGCATAGGGGCGACGTTTTTAAAAATAAAGTTAGGTCCTTAAAAGAGGGTATTTAATGTAATAAGAGAGGGGCATTGTTAATTGGATGCAGCGTATAATAAGCCAGGCATAAAAAAGAAATCAAAAATAATTATTGTAGGGGATATTGACTACATGGCTTTTTTATGTGTCTTAATTTTAGTTTTATTCGGTGTTGTCATGGTTTTTAGCTCCAGCTATTATAACGAGGCCAAACAGCTTATAAACAACCCAGATTCAGATACCAGCATATTTTCTTATTTACAGTCGCAAGGCTTGTTTGCAATAATTGGTTTTTGTATTATGGTTTTTATGATGAATTTTAACTATAGGTACTTAAAGCGGTACGTAATATTATTATATGTGTCCTCAATTATTTTTTTGGTTTTGGTTTTAATAATTGGGGTCGAGCGTAACCATGCAAGGCGCTGGCTGAACTTCGGGTTTTCATTCCAGCCTTCCGAATATGCTAAATTGGCGTTAATAATAACTTTGGCATTTTTTTTGGATAAGTATAAAGACCTGCTAAAAAGTATAAGGGGATACATATTTTTAGGGGTAGTTACAATAATACCGGTCGCACTCATTTCTTTGCAGCCGAACCTGTCCACATGTATTATTATACTAATGATTGGGTTTGGGATGATGTTTATAGGGAGCCCATATACGAAAATTTTTATTTTCGGGGGGGTGGCATCGGTATCGGCCTTTATCGGATATATGTTTTTTATTGCCACAGGGTTTAGGAGCCAGCGGTTTGCGGCATGGCTTGACCCACAGAGCGATGCCCTCGGGAAAGGCTACCAGCCATTGCAGTCGCTATACGCAATTGCTTCGGGCGGGCTTTTTGGTTTAGGCCTCGGGCAAAGCCGCCAAAAATTAGGTTTTATCCCGGAAGCCCAGAATGATATTATATTTTCGATAATATGTGAAGAATTAGGTTTCTTTGGCGCATTGATTGTACTTTTATTATTTGCTGTATTGATTTGGCGCGGCATACGCATAGCCCTTAATGCACCTGATTATTTTGGGTGTTTTATAGCGACTGGCATAATTTTAGTAATCGCGGTACAGGTTATAATAAATGTTGCGGTTGTTACAAATACAATACCTAATACAGGGGTCCCTTTGCCATTTATAAGCGCCGGCGGTACCAGTATAGTAATTTTTATGATGCTAATAGGCATACTTTTAAATATATCCAGGTATTCGAAAGAATTTTGAATGGTTTTACAGCCATTCTTTTTTTGTGCTATGTGCAAAATTAATATATAATTAAACAATAGCAAAAAATAATTACAGGGCAGGGTTTTCGGTATGAGGGTTAAAGGGATTGTATCAGAGATTAAATATAGCACATTAGCTGATATTGGTACAGACCATGGATATATTGCTATAACAGCGGCAAATTTAAAAAATATGAAAAAAATAATTGCAACAGATATAAATAGTGGCCCCCTTAATAATTGCAGGGCGAATATTAATAAATTTAATTTGGGTGGGCTTATAGAAACTAGGCTAGGGCCGGGTCTATCAAAAATTAGCCTAAATGAAGTAGAATCTATTGTTATTGCCGGTATGGGCGGAAATTTAATAATAGATATTTTACGCAGCGGTGCCGAAATAGCTAAATCCTGCAAACAGCTGATTCTATCGCCGCAATCAAACGTGTATGGGGTAAGGAAGCTTATATATGAAATAGGGTTTACAATTGAAAACGAGAAAATTGTTTTAGAAGGCGGGATTTGGTATAATATTATTTCTGCTGTTAATGAACCGGGCCGCCCATATTCTGAAATGGAATTTTATTTTGGTAAAATATTAATGGAGGGTAACTTACCGCTCCTATTAGCTAATGCCACTAAAAAATTAGATAGGCTTTATTGCCTTAAATCTAAAATATTGAATAATGCTAAAATTATTGACGAAAATAAAATTAACAGTCTTAATTATGAAATGGATATTTTAAAAAATTTTATTGAAGCGAAGGGGCCAAATGATGGAAATTAAAATACTGGAAGGTTTTTTAGAAAAGACTGCTCCAAAAAATATAGCTGAAGAGTGGGACAATGTAGGCTTACTGCTTAGTGGCAGCGGAGATATCCAAAAAGTTTTAATATGTTTGGATATTTCCGTAGCTGTTGTCGAAGAGGCTATAGAAAAAGGTGCAGATATGATTATATCGCACCACCCTCTGATTTTTAAGGGCATAAAAAGGGTAACTAACGAAAACCCGCTTGGCTCCAAGCTTATAAGTTTAATAAAAAATAATATTTCTGTATATGCAATGCATACAAATTTTGATTTGGCTTTTGGCGGTTTGAACGATATTTTGTTTGACAAGCTGCTCCTTTCAAAAAAAGAAAATTTAATGAAAGAAAACGAATCCGGGTATGCATTAGGTAGGGTAGGCGTTTTTTCGGAAAGTGTTACGCTTGGGGAGCTTGTACAGTTCATTAAAGGGCAGATTAATTTAAAAGCGGTTAAGTTTACCGGCGATAGGAATAAAAAAATAAATAAAGCGGCTATTGCCACAGGGTCCTGTTCGAATTATAATATGTTTGCCGAGTGTTTAGCTAAAAATTGCGATGTTTATATAACTTCAGACATAAAACACCATGAAGCCTTAGATGCCCTTGAAATGGGGCTTTGTTTAATTGATGCGACACATTATGGTACAGAATTTATTATGGTGGCTGAACTTGCTAAGAGGCTAAAAAATTTCTCCAATGACAATGATTTAGGGCTTGTTGTAATGGAATCAGAAAAAAACCAGCCTATTTTCGATTATATTTAATTAACGGCTTTTTACATTTCTTTAGCAGAAGTTTAGTAACAAAATGGGTATAAGGACATACACTATCATTATGGGGGTTTATTTACCTACGAAATTAGGGTGGTGTGTATTGTTTATGGAAAATAAGGCTTATGGGTACTATAAAGAAGGGTATAATTGTTCCGCCTGCATTTTAAAGGCGGCTGAGGATTATTTTAAAATGCCTATAGATGAACAATGTTATAGCTTATGCTCAGGTGTTAATATGGGTATGGGGGTTGGTTCCACGTGTAGCGCATTAGTTGCGGCAGTAATGGTTTTTGGGCTTATGTTTGATAAAGAAACCGTAAAAAGGTTGCGTATAAAGCTGTTTTCTGATTTTTCTGAAAACCATAAAGACTTAAGCTGCCCACGGCTTGCCAAAGGCCCAGGGTGTGGCGGGCTAATTAAAGAGGTTGCTGCTTTGGCAAAAGCAATTATTGAAGAGGAGCTGCGCTGGGGCTAGTATGCCTGATACCAGTTGTTTATAAAAATATATTGGAAAGACATTTTGTACCCAAATTTAATAATGGGGTTGTTTATTCAGCGGGATTTGTATTAAATTTGGGTATTAAATAAAATTTTTTTGAGGTTAAAAATAGAATTTTTTTATATTAAAAAATTAAGGGTATGTACTTTATGAAGGGTTTGAATATTAATTGTATTTAACTATAGGGAAAAAGAAAATCCCTTTACCGGGGTTCAGAAACATTAAAACAGCTATTGCTGTTTTTGTTTGTATAGTTTTTTATGAGTTTACCGGCAGGGATAACCTTTTATTTGCTGCAACGGCTGCATTAATTTGTATGCAGGGCTCTATGGAGCGGACATTTGCTAGCGGGATGAATAGGGTAGCCGGGACAATGATTGGCGGGGTAGCCGGCATTTGCTTTAATATGCTTAAAACATTTAATTTTAATTACTATGTTTGGAGCATTTTAGTATGTATTGGGCTTATTTTGATTATATATTTTTTAAATTTAAATAATAGGAATGACAGCCTAATCATGGCATGCTTTGTGTTTTTGGTAATTACGCTTGACCCATCTTTAGATAGGCCCGAATACTATGCGGTAAATAGGATTTTGGATACGACTTTCGGGATTATTATTTCTATAGGGGTTAACCATTTTCTTTTTAGGCCGGAGCATGACCGGCAACAGCTCAAAGATGTGTATGAGAAAGACAGGAATTTTAGGTATAGGATAAAAAGGAGCGCAAACCACAAGACTACAAACTGGTCCGGAGGGGTTTCGACTGAGCTTTTGATTTACCCAGAAAGGGCTTTTTTCTCAGAACGTAATTTTATATGGCATTTTAGCAGCTCGACTAACGATTATAGGGAAACGACGTTTTCTGTTATGAACGGCTATAAGCGGCATTTGCTTTTATTAAGCGGCAATGCGAAAATTATCCAAGGCACCGAGGCATATAATATGACTAAATATGAATCTGTCAGCTTAAATACTGAAGAAATGGCTAAATGTATAGGGTTGTGTACAGATTTAAAACTAATGGTTTCCGATGCCTATGAGGCAGAGCTGAAGAAGTACCATTGCCAGGAATGCCATGCGATAAAAAGCCATAACCTAGACAAGGAGCCGTACCATACAAAATTAATTTACTCGTTATACGATGACCTTGAGTTTAGGATTAACATAGACGAGAATGAAAAATTTGAAGTTATTTTGAATAAGGGCGATTTATTTATTTTAGAGAATATTAATGAATTGTCCAACGACGCAAGCATAACTGTCCACTTAAACGGCAAGGCGGAGTTTGATGTTGTTGCGATAGCGGCTATAATTAGAAACAAGAAATAAAGTTTTGTGGTAGTTTAGTATTTTATTTTGCGTTTTTAGCTAATTTAAAGTATAATGATTTTGTGTAATTTTTTAGAAAAAACAGTGGGATATCCCACAGATTAGAGGGGTAATTAGTGAGAAAGGAAATAATAGCAGGAAATTGGAAAATGAACAAAACTCCAAAGCAAGCATTGGAGCTAATAGAAGTTTTAAAAAGTAAAGTTGGCAACCCTGAAAGGGACGTTGTTTTCTGTACCCCTTTTGTAGATTTATACGAGGCGAAAAAGGCATTGGACGGCACAGGGGTATATCTTGGTGCACAAAATATGTATTTTGAAGATTCCGGCGCGTATACAGGCGAGATTAGTGCGGAGATGCTTAAAGAAATTGGCGTAACACATGTTATCCTCGGGCACTCTGAAAGGCGCCAATATTTTGGCGAGACCGACCAAATAGTAAACAAAAAAGTTTTGCAGGCTATTAAATATAATTTAGTGCCAATTATTTGTGTCGGCGAAACCTTAAGCCAACGTGAATCTGGGATAACTATAGATTTAGTGCGCATGCAGGTTAAGATAGCTTTGCAAAATATTCAAGAGGCTGATGCAGTTAACACAGTTATAGCTTATGAGCCTATTTGGGCTATTGGGACAGGAAAAACTGCGACTGCCGCCCAGGCAGAGGAAGTTTGCGCTGCCATAAGAGGCGCGCTTGCAGATATTTATAATGAAGGTACAGCACAGAAGATACGGATCCAGTATGGTGGGAGTGTTACTGCTTCTAATGCAAGGGAGCTATTTGGTATGGAAAATATCGATGGCGGTTTAGTTGGCGGTGCTAGCCTAAAAGAAGAATTTTCTATGATTGTAAATTATAAATAATTTAAAATAAGAAAGGATCCTACATGAGTAAAAAACCAACTGTTTTAATGATATTAGACGGCTTTGGCGTTAGTGGGCAGACAGAAGGGAATGCTATTAAATTAGCTAAAACCCCTAATTTAGATAAAATAAGAGAATGCTACCCTTACGAGCTTGGCTACGCCAGTGGCTTGGATGTGGGCCTCCCTGAAGGGCAAATGGGCAATTCTGAAGTAGGGCACCTTAACATTGGGGCAGGCAGGGTTGTATATCAAGAATTAACACGGATTACGAAATCAATTAAAGATGGCGATTTTTTTGAAAAACCAGAATTTCTGGATGCAATAAACAATTGCAAGGCTTTTGATTCCGCAATACATTTTATGGGTTTATTATCTGATGGCGGCGTACACAGCCATATAACACATTTGTATGCACTATTGGAGCTGTGTAAAAGGAATGGCCTCACAAAAGTATATGTACATGCTTTTATGGATGGAAGGGACACACCGCCAACGTCTGGTATAAAATATATTAATGATTTAGAAAATAAAATGGCTGAAATAGGCGTTGGAAAAATTGCGACTGTTACCGGCAGGTATTATGCCATGGATAGGGACAACCGTTATGAGCGTGTTAAGCAGGCTTATGATGCCCTTGTGTTTGGCAAGGGGAACCAAGCCGACTCTGCCCCAAGCTGTGTTGAATCGTCATACGCTAAAGAAGTCCATGATGAATTTATTTTACCGACAATCATTATGACGAATGATATGCCTACTGCTACAATAAAAGAAAATGATTCGGTTGTATTTTTTAATTTCCGCCCAGACAGGGCCAGGGAAATTTCACGGGCTTTTTGTGACGAAGATTTTTCGGGGTTTGAACGCGAAAGGGGCTTCTTTAGGCTTAAGTATATTACATTTACTGAATATGATGTCAATATTAAAAATAAGTCGGTTGTATTTAAAACAGAACCATTTAAAAATACATTGGGTGAATATATATCATCACTTGGGCTAAAACAATTAAGGTTAGCCGAAACGGAAAAATATGCCCATGTTACTTTTTTCTTAAATGGTGGCGCAGAGAAGGAATACCCTGGTGAGTCTAGGATTTTGGTCCCATCCCCTAAGGTTGCTACCTATGACTTAATGCCAGAAATGTCGGCACCGCAGGTTACTGAAAACCTTGTTAAATCTATTTTGTCAAAAGAATATGACTTGATTGTTATAAATTACGCCAACCCTGATATGGTTGGGCATACTGGTATTTTAGACGCAGCTATTTGTGCGGTGGAATATATAGATAAATGCATCGGCGAGATTTTAGAGGCTGTTTTAGAAGCGGGCGGGCAGATGTTTATCTGTGCCGACCACGGAAATTCTGACAAAATGGTTGATGAAGTGAACAACGTGCCATTTACTGCACATACAACTAACCCAGTCCCATTTATGCTTGTAAATGCAGAAAATGTTACTAAATTACAAAAAGGCGGGAAGCTATGCGATATAGCCCCGACCTTATTGGATATAATGAACTTGCCGCAGCCAGCTGAGATGACTGGCCATTCGTTAGCAATTAGAGGTTAACAGGCTACGGTTTAATAAAATTTGCCCAGGGCATTATGGTTTAAATCATTTTTTCACTGGGGCATAACTTATTTTAGGAGGATGAAGATGAAAGGGTATTTACAAATCGCAGATGTATTAGCTAGAGAAATTTTAGACTCTAGGGGCAACCCAACTGTAGAGGTTGAAGTTTTGGTAGAAAACGAAAGCGGCTCAACTTTCCTTGGCCGTGCTGCTGTGCCTTCCGGTGCTTCAACAGGCGCTTTTGAGGCTGTAGAATTACGTGACGGCGGCGAAAGGTATTTAGGTACAGGCGTTGAGAAGGCAGTCAGTAATGTTAATGATGTAATAGCTAATGAATTAATTGGCTTAAACGCACTTGACCAGGTTTCTATTGACAATATTATGATTAAGCTTGATGGGACCCCTAATAAGGCTAATTTAGGCGCAAATGCAATTTTGGGTGTTTCTATGGCTGTTGCAAAAGCTGCAGCAGAAGCGTTAAGCTTGCCACTATATCAATACCTAGGCGGCTTTAATGGAAAATCTCTGCCTGTCCCTATGATGAATATACTTAATGGCGGCAAACATGCAGACAATACTGTAGACCTTCAAGAATTTATGATTATGCCTGTAGGTGCAAAATCTTTCAAAGAAGCTTTAAGGATGTGTGCAGAAATTTACCACACACTTAAAAAAGTTTTGAAAAGCAAAGGGCTTTCTACTGCTGTTGGCGATGAAGGGGGCTTTGCCCCAGACCTTGCAACTGCTGACGATGTTATAGATTTGATTTTAGAAGCTGTAGAAAAAGCAGGCTATAAACCATTCGACGATATTAGGATTGCGCTTGACTGTGCAAGTACAGAATTATACCAAAAAGAAAATAAAAGGTATTATTTCGAAGGCGAAAGTAAAATGAAGGGCGAAGAGGTTTACAGGACTTCGGCTGAAATGGTTGACTATTTAGAAGCGCTTGCTAATAAATATCCGATTATTTCTATTGAAGACGGCCTTGATGAAGAAGACTGGGAAGGCTGGAAGCTTCTTACTGAACGGGTTGGGGGCAAAATCCAGTTAGTCGGCGACGATTTATTTGTGACAAACACCGAAAGGCTGCAAAAAGGTATTGATTTAGGGGTTGCTAACTCTATACTTATTAAAGTTAACCAAATCGGTACATTAACAGAAACATTTAATGCTATTGCATTAGCTAATAAAAATAACATGACCGCAGTTGTTTCCCACCGTTCTGGCGAAACTGAAGATAGCACAATAGCTGATATAGTTGTCGCTGCAAATGCAGGGCAAATAAAAACAGGCGCGCCAGCACGTTCTGATAGGGTTGCGAAATATAACCAATTGCTTAGGATTGAAGAAGAGCTTGATTTTGCTGCTGAATATCCTGGTTTAGGCGCTTGGTTCAATCTAAAAAATAAATAAATATAAAAACTATAAGCCAAAATATGCTGATGGCTATTTAGGCTAATTGATGGGGTGCATGCTAATAAAAAGCTGTGCACCCCTGATTTTTTCCCGTTTTTCTCGTTTTATCAATAGTTTTTTGGGGGTTTTAAATGTATATCCGAAATGTAAAAAAAGAAGATTTTGATTTGATTTATAATTTTGTTAAAGAAGCCTTTGAGACAGCAGCTGTTAAAGATGGCGACGAACAAGATTACGTGTTAAAATGGCGCGCTGGTGAAAGCTATATTCCAGAATTAGAGTTTGTTGCGGTTGAAAATGGCGAAATTGTTGGGCACATAATGTTGCGGTGGCTAAAAGTTTTAACAGATAAAGGCGCGTATATGGCTTTGATAGTGGCACCGCTTTCCGTAAAATTAGACATGCGGGGAAAAGGCATCGGGGCGGCGCTAATGAACACGGCCTTTGAAAAGGCAAAGGGGCTGGGCTATTCGGCGGCATTTCTTGCGGGCGACCCAAACTACTATAAACGGTTTGGCTTTAAACCGATGGGTGAATTTGGCATAGAAAATAGGACGGCGGTCCCGGGCCAATTTGCGTTAGCATGTGAAATAGTTGATGGGGCACTTAAAAATATTAATGGCTATATTGAGTATTTGGAATAGATAGGTGGGTGCTTTGCCGCCCTGTGTTGAAAATGGCGCATGCCCTGCCTGAAAAGTAATTTAAGTTAGGGTACTAAACAATTAATAGTGTTGGGTTAGGGTGTGCGCCATTTTCATAATTTTTTATTGGGTTAAGTTTGTATGGCCAATTTTAGATATATGGCTAAATATTAAAGAAAGATGGTTTTTTGTTACTAAATTTTGTTAACCGTGTAAAGCCTGCTTGTTTTATTATATTAATTGCTTTGTCAAAATATTTTGCAATATAGTTAGCGGAGTGGGAATCAGAACCG
>JAITVM010000166.1 GCA_031285815.1 Clostridiales bacterium
AACGCCAGAAAAAAACATAAAAAAGTATTAAAACTAGCCAGGGGATATAGGGGCGCTAGGTCTAAACAATATAGGGTAGCAAAACAATCTGTTATGCGTGCGCTTGCACATTCATTTGCAGGCAGGAAACAAACAAAACGTGAATATAGGAAACTTTGGATATCAAGAATTAACGCCGGCGCAAGGGCAAACGGCATTTCTTATTCAAAATTAATTAACGGTTTAAAAGTAGCTGGTATCAATATCAATAGGAAGATGCTGGCCGATTTAGCAATCACAGATTCTTCTGCTTTCGCTAAGCTAGTAGAAAAAGCAAAATCTAGTATTGCTTAGATAATTATTAAGCCTTAGGTTTTTATTTTTTTAAGGCCATAGGTTAGTAATTAAAAATCCGCTATCAAATTGCTTTTGGCAATCTAATAGCGGATTTTTAATTTAGCAGTACATCAAAGGCTTAAAGGTTCTCCTTAATTTTTATTACGGCACTTGTTAAATAAGATTTTGGTTTTTTCTTTTTCCCCGACATAAAATAATTAAACAAGGCCTCAATCGATTTACTCCCTTGCAATAAAGGCTCTTGGCAAATAGTAAAATCAATAACGCCTTCTTTCAAATAGCGCCTGGTAGATGATATGTCATCAAAGGATATAACTGCTATTTTATCAGAAAGCCCCAGCTTTTTTACCGCCCTGCAAACACCGCCAGCCCCACCGGCAACAATAAAAACCACATTTATGAAATTATTTTTTTTAAGGTACTCGTATGTTAATTTATATGAAGCCCTATCATTATCGTTACACTCCAACACATCATAAAGGTTAAAATCCGCACCAATATCCTCCAAGTGCCCCGTAAACCCCTTGATCCTGTCATTATGCCCCTTAACAGACAGCGACCCCGTGACTGTCAACAAATCTAATTGGCCTAACATAATTTTACTCAAAAGGCCTGCTGCCGTTTTCCCGCTCTTAATATAGTCGTTGCCAATATAACAAAGCCTACCTGCGTCACTTATATCTGAATTAACGCATATAACCGGTATGCCTGCCCCATCGATAAGTTTTCTGATTTCCGGTACATCAACAGTGGAAATACAAAGGCCGGATACATTTTGTGCAAGCAATTCGTTTATAGCATTTATATGCACGGCGGTTTCATAACCCATAACTTCTTTTATTATGACAGAAACCCCAAAATCAGATAATTCCCTTTCCGCCTGCCGGTAGCCTTCAATAACTTCAACAAAGAATTCATTTTTTATACTTGGCAGCATGCACCCAATTATAAGTGGTTTTTTCTTAGAAGCTAATATTTTTCCTGCTTTGTCCGGCGTATAGCCCATAGTTTCAGCAATAAGTTTTATTTCTTCAGCCACATCTGGTTTTATGCCTTTGCGGCCATGAAGGGCCCTATCTACCGTACCCCTAGAAACATTCGCCCTTTTCGCAATTTCTTTTATTGTAGGCAAAACACTACTCCCGCTCAATTAATTGAATCATGGTGGATGCCCTGTTAGTTAAATGGGTTTTCTTTTTCATAAAGCATGCCAGCAGGCCTATTAAATTCTATGTCTGTAACGCCTAAATAATCAAAAACAGTGTACAGGGCCTTGCCAATATGCGAAAATGCTACAGCACCATGGTGTGGGTACCTTTTCGCAATCAATACATTCCGGTAAAACCTTCCCATATCAGATATCGCAAAAATGCCTATCCCACCAAAAGAACGTGTATCAACCGGTAAAATCTCCCCTTGGGCAACATATGCATGCAGTGTTGTATCCGCTGCAGACTGTAACCGGAAAAATGTTATATTGCCTGGTATAATATCGCCTTCTAAAGTGCCCCTTGTTACATCCGGCGTGTTACCGCTTTCAATTAACCTATTCATAATAAGCTGATATTTCATAGCCCCATTAGTAAGCTTTTTAATTGGGGTATTCCCGCAGTGGAAGCCCATAAATATATCTTTATCTGTATATTCAAATTTGCCCCTAACCTCTTTGTCATAAATATCTGCAGGGACACTGTTATTTATATCTAAAATGGTAACAGCGTCTTCAGTTATACATGCCGCTATATATTCAGAAACCGCGCCATAAATATCGACCTCACAAGCAACAGGCATCCCCATCGAAGCTAAACGGCTGTTAACATAGCATGGCATGAAACCAAATTCAGTAGAAAAAGCTGGCCAGCATTTATTAGCAAATACAACATAATCAGAAGCGCCCTTATTATTAACCGCCCAATCTAATAAAGTTAATTCAAACTGGGCTAATTTATTTAAAATATCTGGATATGAGTTGCCATTTTCACCTAACTCGGCAGCCATATCTGCCGCAACCGATTCGATTCTTTCATCATTAGCATGCTCTTTAAAAGATACAAGCAAATCGAGCTCAGAGTTCTCTTGAATTTCTACACCGATATCATACAAAGCTTTAATTGGCGCATTACAAGCAAAGAAATCCTGTGGCCTAGGCCCAAAAGTAATTACCTTAAGCCCTTTTAATCCAATTATTGCCCTTGCGACAGGTACAAACCCTTCAATCATATCACAAACTTCTGAGTAAGTGCCTACAGGGTACTCTGGAATAACTGCTTTAAGCTTCCTTAGCCCTAAGTTATACGAACAGTTTAGCATGCCACAATATGCGTCCCCACGGCCATTAATTAAATCTTCGCCAGATTCTTCTGCCGAGGCGGCGTACATAACAGGGCCATCAAAATATTTGGCTATTAATGTTTCTGGGGTTTCTGGCCCAAAATTGCCTAATAGCACAACTAATGCGTTACATCCCGCCAATTTAACATCGTTAACTGCCTTAAGCATATCTTTTTCGTTTTCAACAACTACCTTGCTCTCAAAAACTTCGTAGCCCCTTTTTAGATATTCGGCAGCAACCCTCTCGCGCCTTTTTTCAGATAAAGAAATTACAAAACAATCACGGCTTACGGCAATAATCCCAAGTTTTACTTCTGGTATATTATTAAACATGATTTTCCCCTTTTCTAAAAATAATAATAGTATAAGTTATCTTAGCTTGATTAAAAAATAATATTTAGATTTCCACGTTCCCACCTATAATACCTTGATATGCGTTATTTTTTGGTGCCCAGTCCCCATGGCCAATCAGCCATTTATTTTTCGCATATAAAAGCTTGTCTTCTGTTGAAATTTCTGTTTTAGCTTCAAGGGGCGTGTTTGTCCCCCGAGGCAAAACAACAACAGCTTTAAACCCTTCGCCACATGGCGCAAAGTGCAGCGTTGTGGCATAAAACTCAAAGGCTTGGCCTTTTTTGACACTAAAAGCCTTAATATTTTTTGAATCAAATGAGTAATTGCCGGAATCAAGGCAAATATCCCTCTGGTCACCAACCAAAACTGATAAATCTGTTGCGGCAATATTAATTTCAGACGACCTATGATATTCCACCGCATTTAGTAATGAGTTATAACCAATACAATAACCTATCTGGATTGGCAGGCCGCCAAAAAACATTGTCTGCAATTCAATAAATGCCCTGCCCTCTTCCAATTCCGGTACAGATGGCACATATACAACATCTTTTGGAAGGCTAACGCTTTCCATTTTGCCAATTAATTCTGAAAAATCATAACCATCCAATACCTTTCCGTATTGCAGAAAGCTTGCATCCATCACGCTTTTAATTTCCATTCACTAGGGCCCCTTCTTTTATAAATTTCCTAAAGCTTCAAATTGCCCCTCTAAACTTTTATACAATGCTTTATAAATTTGATAATATTTTTCGTATTCTGAAGATTCTGTACCATTAGGGCATATTGCTTCGTTTACCTTAACAACAGCCTCACAAGCCGCTGGCACAGATTTATATATGCCCGCGCCTACGCCAGCCAATACCGCCGCCCCTAAGGCAGGGCCTTCTTTCGATTGGGCCGTATTAACAGAAACCCCAAGGGTATCGGCAATCATTTGCCTCCAAAATGGGTTGGCAGAGCCCCCGCCGCAAGCCGTAAGTAAAGATACGTTAACACCTATCCCCTTTAAAACCTCATAGCTGTCCCGTTGGGAAAAAGATACGCCCTCCATAATAGACCTGATCATATCCTTTTTATCATGGACTGCAGACAAGCCAAAGAATACCCCCCTGGCTTTAGGGTTTAAATGAGGGGTCCTTTCCCCCATTAAATATGGCAAATAAATAAGTTTAGATGAGCCTATTGGCGAACGTGAAGCCCCGCCGCATATAATTTCATATGGGTCTGACCCTAAAAGTTTAGCGCTCTCTATTTCGGATTGGCAGAAATTATCCTTAAACCATTTAAGCGAAAGCCCAGCTGCTTGGGTAACCCCCATAACATGCCAGCTGCACGGCACAGCATGGCAAAATGTATGCACGCGGCCCAGTGGGTCAATAGACAATTTATCTGTATGTGCAAAAACTACCCCAGAAGAGCCTAATGTAACAAAAGCTTTGCCATCTACACATACCCCTGTCCCGATAGCCGCTGCCGCGTTATCCCCTGCGCCGCCGACCACAGGCGTCCCTATACTAAGCCCGGTTTCTTCAGATACTTCTTTTGTAATTTCCCCTGTTATTTCTGGAGATTCATACATTTCGCCCAGAAAGTCCCGTTCTATGCCCAGTTTATCCAAAACCTCTTGCGACCACGCCCTTTTCGGGACATCTAAAAGCTGCATCCCGGAAGCATCTGAAACTTCTGTGGCAAACTTGCCTGTTAACTTAAAGCGTATATAATCTTTAGGTAGGAGGATTTTTCTTATTAGGCTATAATTCTCAGGCTCATTATTTCTAACCCATAAAATTTTTGAAGCAGTAAACCCTGTGAGTGCCGGGTTAGCAGTTATTTCAATTAACCGTTCTTTCCCAACCTTTTGAGTAATTTCAGTACATTCTTTATCTGTCCTCTGGTCACACCAAATAATTGAACGCCTGATTACCTGATTGTTTTTATCCAATAGGACAAGGCCATGCATCTGGCCCGAAAGCCCAACCCCTTTAATATCTTTGGGGTCAATGCCACTTTTATTTATTACGGTATTTAATGTTTTGACCGTAGCGCCCCACCAGTCGCCAGGGTCTTGTTCCGCCCAGCCATTATTGGGCTGGTAAAGCGGGTAGTCTTTACTATCGGAACAAATTACTTCACCATCTTTGTTAAATAAAACTGTTTTTGTACCAGATGTCCCAATGTCTATACCAATTAGATACTCCATAAAACCCTCCGTTCCGTACTTTATTAAAAGAAACTTTTATCCAGGCTGAAGCAGCCACTGGCAGGCTTCCCTCCAGAAGTTTTTCAGCCTATTTTTAGTTAATAAAAACAAAAACTTTATTTTTACGTGCACGGGCACATTAATTAAATTATATCTTCCTACAAGTTTCTTGTCAACGAAATTTTCAAAAATCAAATTAAAATAGAGCCAAACTTTAGTTAAGGCTTTCGCCAAATATTTTATTTTAAATTGAAAAATTTATATTTGTATAAAAACAAAGTTAAAATAAAATAATTTCCGGCACAATATACAAATTTAATTTTTTTTATTTTTTAGGGTTTTATATTAGCCAATTATTTTCAACCAGGCCCCTTAATTAACGAACACACTTTGCTACAATATACTACTTACATTGATTTATCATTAATTTAGTATTATAATACAAATTATACATAAATATACTTTTATCACAAGAGGCCTTTTATTAAAACATTACAGAAAGGTGGTGATTTTTTGCCGCATAAGCAACCTATTATAGGCATCACTATGGGCGACCCAGCCAGCATTGGCCCGGAGCTTTCTGCCCGTGCCTTGGCACTTGTGGCAAGCGTTAGCGAGGCAACCCGCGCCCAAGTGCATTATGCTGAAAAAATGGGGCTGGCCTTGTGATTGTGCCAACGCAAGATATTTTAGAAGGAAAAAGCATAAGCCCATATGTTCAAAAAGCTGCCATGCTATTAAAACAGAATAAGGATGTAATCTTCTTGCCCTCTTCAACTTATGACCCGGGCTGAAATAGAAAAGTCTAACCAAGCAGGAAATATTTTAGGGCTAAGCCCATTAGAAATAAGCGGCCAAATCCAAAATATTATGTGGAAAACAACTTCCTTGATATTATCCCAGGCTCAAGTTTCCGGTTTGTTTTTAGCTGGTGGCGAC
>JAITVM010000227.1 GCA_031285815.1 Clostridiales bacterium
AAATAAATTTTTTTCAAAAACCCCAACACTTACGCTACCAATACCTTTATATTTAGTATTTATTTTACTGCTGTCATTTTTTTTAACGGCAGTGATGTTCCTATTGCAAACCAACGGTATTTATGACCTAAAAGAAGTTTTTGAAAAAACTAATTACCTCCCTGTTTTGTTAAATTTAGCCCCAATTTTTATTTTCACACTGCTTGCTTTCTTTTTAACTAATAACTTTATAGTTTCTTCAAGCATTGCCACAATAACTGTTGTACTGCTTTCATTTCTAAACCGCTATAAAATTATTATGAGGCAAGACCCGCTCCTCCCCTGGGACTTTACACTGGTACACGAAGTTGTGGCAATCCTTAAAACTGTTAATGTAAAGCTTTTTCCAGGCATATTTGCCCTGCCGGTGGTAATAATTATTATAACCATAGTGTTAAATTCTTTTTTCAAAACACCGAAGATGAACGCATTTATCAGGGTTGGCACCTCAGCCCTTCTGATTGCTGTTTTCTTTGCGCTTAACAATAAAGTATACAGTGATGCAAAGCTATTTGACGTGCTTTATGTCAAGGGCAATATTTATAACCAGACCGAATCATTTAATTCTAAAGGCTTTTTATATAGCTTCATTTATGCCAATAATATGAACAAATTAAAAAAGTTTGACGGCTATACTATAAGCGCCGCATCAAGGTTAGAGTCTTCCCAATCTGAAAACAGAGCTGATGCTGCGAACAATAAAATAAATGTATTTATAATAATGAGCGAAGCTTTTTCAGACATAGCCGATAATGAAGCTTTAGATTTTTCTGGCTATACCGACCCGTTAGCTAATTATAAAAGGGTAAAAGAAAATTCTGTGAATGGTTATTTAGTGGCCCCTGGTTTAGGGGGCGGCACGGCGGATACTGAATTTGATGTCTTAACCGCTATCAACACAAGGAACTTCCGCGGCGTGCCTTTTACTTACCGGATTGTTAACAGGCCGCTTGAATCTATTGCCAGCAGCTTAAACTCAATCGGATATGAAAACATAGCCATACACCCAGGGTACGAGTGGTTTTATAACAGGGTTAATGTATACAGGCACTTTGGTTTTTCAAATTTTATTGATATTAAAAACTATCCGGATGATAATATGTATAAAGGCATGTATGTAAAAGAGGTGCATACATTTGACACAATTATAGAAGAATTTGAAAACCATTTAGATAAAAGCCCCGGCACCCCTTTTTTTGATTTTTGCGTTACTATCCAAAACCATGGCCCCTACAAAGATAAATATTTGTCTGAAACAAATTTTAAAACCAATTTGCCTTTAGAAGAATATGATATTAATGAGCTGTCTAATTATTTCGAAGGCCTTGCCGACGTTGATGCCCAAATTGGTAGGCTCTATGATTATATTCAAGATTCCAAAGAGCCTATAGCCGTATTATATTTTGGCGACCACCTTCCGGCTTTTTCTCAGGCTGTATATGAGAATTTAATAGATTCTAACAAAAATGATTTAACTGAACTAACCAACCGGTATTCTACCCCGTATTTAATTTTTCAAAACAATGCATGCAAGGAAATAGCTGATTTTAGCAGCCAAAAAACATTTGATAAGGTTTCCAGCAATTATTTGGGCGCTTATTTCTTAAAACTATTGGGTTATGAAGGCCTTAGCCCATATTTTAAATATTCTTTGGAAATGCTTAGTAAATATCCAGTCGTCCTAGAAAAACAATATTTTGACAGCCAATACAACTTGCATGAAACATCAGGTAATAAAGAGCTTGAGGGGTACAGCTACTGGCAATACTATAAAATATTTGATAAACCGGAGGAAAAACAATGATAATTGAAAGGTTTACAAAGCTAGTAAAATTTAATACCCAGTCTGACGAAGATTCGCCTACCTTCCCATCTACAAAAAGCCAGCTTGAGTTTGGCAATTTTTTAGCGCTGCAATTAAAAGAAATCGGCATGGCTGATATCGGCATCGACAGATATGGCTATGTAACTGCATACTTGCCTTCAAATATTGATTACCATGTGCCTGTTATAGGTTTCTTAGCACATATGGATACCAGCCCAAGTTTTTCTGGCGAAAATGTATGCCCGCAAATTATTGGCAGCTATGATTGCGGGGACATAAATTTACCGGCCGGAAATACAATAAGCGTTACAAGCTTCCCATTTTTAAATAATTATAAAGGGCAGACAATTATTACAAGCAGCGGCGGCACTCTGCTAGGGGCTGATGATAAAGCTGGCGTTTGTGAAATTATTGAAGCAATGGATTATTTAATTAAGCACCCGGAAATAAAGCATGGCAAAATAGCAGTAGCTTTTGTGCCCGATGAAGAGGTTGGGCGCGGCGTAGATTATTTTGATGTTAAAAAATTTGGCGCAGATTTTGCTTATACCTTAGACGGTAGCGTCATAGGCGAATTAGAGACCGAATCATTTAATGCCGCCACAGCTAAAATAAATATAAAAGGCAACTCTGTCCACCCGGGCTCGGCTAAAAATATAATGGTTAACTCAGCACTGCTTGCCAATGAAATAATCTCAAGTTTGCCCAAAGAGGAGACCCCAGCGCATACAGAAGGTTATGAGGGTTTTTTCCATCTGGGGTCAATAAACGGCGATGTGGAGCAGACTAATTTATCTATCTATATACGCGACCATAGCCGCACAAAATTTGAACAAAAGAAACAGCTCCTTACGGGCATTGTTGAAAAAATAGACGGCGGCCGGGGTATAATAAGCTTACAATTAACAGATTCTTATTATAATATGGGTGAAATTATAAATACTGAAGAAAATAGGCATATAGTTGAATTAGCCGAAAAAGCCTATGAATCATGTGGGGTGGTACCTATTAAAAAGCCAATCCGTGGTGGGACAGACGGCTCGCGCTTATCTTTTATGGGCCTCCCTTGCCCAAATATTTTTACAGGCGGGCATAATTTCCACGGCCCATATGAATTTGTAGTTGTTGAATCCATGCAGAAGGCTATAGATGTAATAATTAAAATTTGCGGGCTCAATATTTTGAAATCTAATTGACACAGGCTATAGTTTATGCTATCATCTCTAATCATACTAATACTACACAAAGTTACGACCCGCTATTTATATTGGCATTAGTATTATATAAATATTTAGTGCGTTGATGGAGTTTACTGCAGGCATTGCCGCAGCATATATAAATATGGTTACAAACCCAGAGAGGGGGCTGCCTGGTGAAAAGCCCCATAGGACATATTTAGAAATTACAGCTTCTAAGCACCCCTTTTTTCCGGGCGAGTTTTGCGCGTTAAGCAAATTTGAGGCATTTTTTAAATGCAAACTAAGGTGGTATCACGGCCCTCTCGTCCTTAACTTTCGAGAGGGCCTTTTTTATTACCCAATACTATTAAAGTAATTTTTTTGGAGGTTTTATTTATGGGCTCTGTATACGATATTTTAGCAGAACGCGGGTTCATTGAACAGGTTACGCATGAA
>JAITVM010000256.1 GCA_031285815.1 Clostridiales bacterium
CATTTTTATATTTTGCCTCGCTTCCAAATATAAGTATGTTTACGTTATAGCCATTTTGAAATAAATGCCTAGCTACTGCCAGCCCATCGCCACCATTATTGCCCGTGCCTGCGATTACTGTTGTAATTGAAGACTCTTTGTTTAGCCCGGCTATGCATTTTTTATAAACCTCAAAAGCCGCGTTCTCCATTAATAATATTTCTGGCATACCATATTCTTCGATAGCTATTTTTTCTATTTGCCGCATTTGTGCGCTAGAAACTACTTTCACAAAATCATCCCCTTACTTTAAATCTATTATGCTTTAGTATATAATATCTGGATTACATGCCAATAACAATAGTATGTATTTCTTAGTTATGGTAGCACAAACCAATAACAGTATTCATATAATCAGCTGGTTATTAAACAAAGCCAATATATTGCCGATATTTATTTATTATCACCAAGGGGGGTGGGGTAATCAATGGTTAGTTTTGCGAAAAGTATAATGCGTACTATGAATAATTCGAATAGGCGGCTGTCTGTTTTAGGTATGCAGCTATCTACAGGGAATAGGTTAGTCAGTGCGTCTGTTGATGCGGCTGGCTTAGCCATCTCGACAAGGATGCAATCCCAAATTAGGGGGTTAGAGATGGCAAGGAGGAATACGGAAGACGCCATGTCTATGCTATACACAGCTGACGGGGCTTTGTCTAATGTAAGCAGTGTGCTTACTAGGGTTAAAGAGCTTACTGTTCAAGCGGCCAATGGCACAAATTCAACTTCAGAATTAGAATATATTGAAAAAGAAGTTTCCGAATTATTAGATTTTATAGGGTCTACTGGAACGGACACAGAGTTTAATAAAAGAACCCTTTTGGATGGCAGCAGTGAAACAGATGGGCTTTGGATACAAACTGGCGCTAATGCCGGGCAGGGTTTATACATAAATTTTTCAGAGGTATCTCTGGATAAATTAGGGCTTGATAAAAGTGATTTTGATTTTTCAAATATGACTAGCAGCGAAATATCAGGCATGATTGATAAGGTAGGGGGCGCGTCAGATTTTATACTTAGTGAACGTGCCACTATTGGTGCAAAAATAAACCGGCTTGAATATACTACTAACGGTATTGATAGTATGGTTGGAAATTTATCAGACGCATATAGCCGTATTGCAGATACAGATATGGCAAAAACGATGATGGAATATACAAAAGAGCAAATAAGGATGCAGGTTTCGATGAGTATGCTTACAAATTTGTTTGACCATGAGCAGCAAATGGTATCCATGCTTTTGGGTAGTTTAAATTAATATAAAAATTAACCCCGGTAAATTATATTTACCGGGGCCTGGTAGTGGGTTAATAAAAAAATATTTATAATCACGTCTTGTCATATGAAAGGTTTGGGTCAGTATCCATTGTAACGAAAGCGGGGCTTTCAGTATCAATATTATTCGGCTGGTTATATATTAGCGGGCTTTTTAAATCCAGGTCTTTTGCCATTTGGCAGCTGCCTGAAAACATAGCGCCCTCGTCAATTACTAAGGCGTTTGATGTAATATTTCCGTTTAACCTGCCGTTAGAAGTGAGGTGGACACCGGACATAGATAAAACATGGCCGTCTACCCTTCCGGCACATAATACATTATTAACTTGGACATTACCTTTAATGTACCCCGTTTCGCCAATAATAATATTGCCGTCTATGGATACATCGCCGATAACTGTCCCGTCTACCCGTAAACTACCTATGCCATTAATAATAGCGCCCTCGATACGAATACCTTCGCCAATAACTGTATTGGTTATCGGGGGGCCGTCCTTTATTTTTGATTTAAACATTTAAGAGCTCCTATTCCAAATAATTTTGTGGGTTCTGTTTTACACCATCAATTATAACTTCGTAATGGCAATGGGGGCCGGTACTCCTGCCCGTAGACCCAGCATAACAAATAATTTGACCGCGGTTAACACTCTCGCCTACCGATACTGCCAAAGATGTATTATGGGCATAAAGTGTCTGTATGCCATAACCATGGTCTAAGATAACAACATTGCCATATCCATTTTGCCACCCAGCAAAAGAAACGGTACCTTTACCTGTTGAGAGTATAGGTGTACCTGTAGAAGCTTTTATATCTAAGCCTGAGTGGTATTCTGAGCTTGTCCCGCCAAATGGGTTTGACCTGCCGCCAAAAGTTGAGGTGATCCTCCCATAAACAGGCCATGTTGTGGGTAAGGCGTCTAAATATGGTTTGTATCTCTCGACCTCTTTGAGTAGCATATCATACTCGCTTACTTCTTTCTGCATTTTTGTTTCTAAAACAGTATATGTTTTGTCCAAAATGTCGGAGGTGGTGTTTATTTCGATTTCAGCAGAATTTGATTTTGTAAGTATCGCCGGGTTTTGGTTAAGCACTAAATAATTTAAAGGCATAATATTATTATCGTTACTTGAATAAGAAGCGGTAATGGTTGTGCCTACTTTTTCCGAAAGTATATTATAGATATCTTGTTTAGATTTGTCTAAGTCATCTATTTTTTGTTCTAATTCAGAGGCTTTTTTCTCGTAGAGTTTAAGCTCGTCTTCGTATTCTTGGATTTTATTCTTATAGCCCTCTTTTTGGCGTTCATAGTATTCTTTTTGTTTCAAAATGTCTTCGTTGGCATAATTATTTTGTTCAATTAACTGCCAATTTTTCTCGATAGCTTTTTCTAAGTCGCTTTTTTTTGTGTCGGCAACGTTTTTAAAATGGCCTACCTGAATGTAAGATACTAATACGATAGTCAACACAAGAAATAAAGCCAACATCAAGACATAAATAAGGCTATGCGGTATCCGTATACTTTTAGTACGCAAAGAAGAATAGGGGACAAGCATAAGCGTAAAATATTTACTCTGCTTATGCCGGGGCCTTGGGTTTTTTTCTCTCATAAAATTTCACCTTTAAAAATTATTTTGTACCAAAAAAATGGTATCTTATAAGTAAAAGTATTTTATTGGGGGATAATTTTATCTTAGGTATGTGACGGAGAAAAACCCGTTATTAATAAATTGTTACATTTCAAATATAATTTTAATATAGAAATATGGCTTTGTCAAACAATTTCAATCTATGGGCAGTACCAAAACCACTAGGTTTATTTATGTTTGGCGGCCGCCTTACCTAAGCTAACAGAATATCCTAATTTTCAAATATTATACAGAAAGCTGTCAATTATCAGAATCTTAAATTTTAATGTTATAATTATTAATAATTCTAGCTAAATTAATATAGAGTTATATATGGGCACCCATCATTTTTTCTTTTGTAATATTTAACAATATTGTAATACTTTTTTGGGAAAATTATTCCGGTAAATATTGGTATATTGGGGTTGTGGTAAATGAACATAAGGGAATCTATTGAAAAAAACGAATTATTATATTTATCTGAGTTTGCGGCTAAATCTGTTTATTCAAAAGGCAGGGAAAAAAGTGAGCAAAAATGTGATATGCGCACTGAGTTCCAACGCGACAGGGATAGGGTTGTCCATAGTAAATCATTTAGGCGCCTTGTGCATAAGACGCAGGTTTTTATTTCGCCAGAAGGGGACCATTTTAGGACTAGGCTTACACATACTTTAGAAGTATCCCAAATATCCAGGTCTATTGCCAGGGCTTTGTTTTTAAACGAAGATTTAACAGAAGCTATTGCGCTTGCACATGATATTGGGCATACCCCGTTTGGGCATACTGGTGAAGAGGCACTGAAAGAAATTTTGACGGATGGGTTTGAGCATAATAAACAGAGTGTTAAAATAGTTGAACATATCGAAAAAAATGGTGCCGGGCTTAATTTAACATATGAAGTCCTAGATGGCATATTAAACCACAGGTCTGATGGGGAACCATCTACTTTGGAAGGGAAAATTGTTCAATTATCTGATAAAATAGCTTATATAAACCATGATATAGATGATGCTATAAGGGCTGGGTTGCTAAAGCATTCGGATTTGCCTAAAGATGCTATTGGTATTTTAGGCGATACTGGCAGCAAGCGCATTAATTTTTTGATACATGATGTTATTGAAAATTCTTACGGAAAAAATGAGATTAAACTTAATAAAGATGTATATGAAGCAATTTATGGGCTAAGGGCCTTTCTGTTTAATACAGTTTACCTTTCCCAGCTGCAAATAGCTGAACGTAAAAAAATAAAAAACCTGGTCCTTTCGCTATATAATTATTATTCTGAAAATAATGATGTATTGCCTGAAGATTTTAAAAAATTAATAGACGGTAACGAAAATATATCTGCTGCTGATTATGTCGCCAGTATGACAGACCGTTTTGCCTTAAAGCAATATAGCAGCATATTTTTGCCATCAGTTAGGTTTTAGTTATAAAATAAAAATTATTCATATAAAAAAAGGGATAGACTACATTATGTCGAATAATACTTATTAATACTAACTTCACGTAAAAGTTGGGCCTATTTTTTTCAGGTGGTGGCTGGTTTGTATATTTCTCCGGAAGTATTGGAGGATATTAGGGCAGGGAATGATATAGTTAACCTAATATCTTCCTATATTATGCTGAACAGAAGGGGCAATAGTTATGTTGGGCCATGCCCGTTCCACAATGATTCTACGCCTTCTTTTAGCGTGAGCCCGGATAAACAGCTTTATTATTGTTTTGGCTGTGGGGCTACAGGGAATGTAATCTCTTTTGTTATGGCTAAAGAAAATTTGGATTTTGTTTCGGCAGCTAAATTTTTGGCTGATAGGGCCAACATTATTATCCCCGAAACATCCTTTGACCCGCAGATGAAGCAAAAACAAAAACTTAAAGAAGATATTTTTGCTATGAATACTATAGCAGCTAGGTTTTTTTATAATAACCTTAATTCGCATTTTGGACAAGCGGCTAAAGAATACTTGCAAGGCAGAGAGGTTACGGGCAAGTCCCAAAAGAAATTTGGCTTGGGGTACTCTTTAAATGACAGGGGCGCACTATTTAAACATTTATCAGATAAAGGTTTTGATTTAAAAACGATTAAAGAATC
>JAITVM010000212.1 GCA_031285815.1 Clostridiales bacterium
GTACATATTCCCGTCCAAGTTAAGGCTTTTGTTTTCGTTTAAAAGCACACAGGCATTGCGGGCCTTCACCTCGGTTACATACTTGAGCCTGTTATGCGTCCCAAATATAACAGTCGGAAATATAATTAGGAGCAGCAGCCGGGGTATCTTCTTAATAAAATAAAAATCAGCCAGCCCATCATCTATTGACGCGCCCGGCGCTATTTTAAAACCCCCGCCATAATACTTCCCATTTGCGGCCGCTATTAATGTAAATTCGCCACCGATTGTTTTATTGCCTATTTTTACGGTAGCCTTAAATGGTTTGTAAGTAATAATATTTTTAAAAACGGATATAAAATATGATAGCCTGCCAAAGGTTTTTTTAATTTTACCGGCCGTAACGGCTATTTCTGCATCAATGCCAATACTTGCGGCGTTTAAATAATGCCTGCCCGATACTTCTATCAAATCAGCCTTAATTATTTTTCCCGACACAATTTTTTTCAAAGCAGATTCTATATTTTTGCCAATGCCAAGGGATTTAGCCAAGTCATTGCCGCTGCCCAATGGCAGTACCCCCAGCGGCACATTTGAAAAAGCTACCCCTTCAGCCACCTCTTGGATAGTACCATCCCCGCCGGCCGCAATAATTTTATCCGCTTTGTTTTTAACCGCAAGCTTGGCCAACATTGTTGCGTGGTTTGGCTTTTTAGTCACTAGGGTTTTATAAGCCAAGCCATTGCTTTTCATGTACCCCTTTATAATTTTAATATTTTTTTTATTTATACCATGCCCGGCTACAGGGTTTACAATAAAATATATCATAATACTGTACCTACACCTATCATATGGCCCCTTAAATAATCCGGTGCCCCCATCCTTTTTGAAGACAGCGCTTGAACCTCTGTTATTAAAACAGCAGCCACCCCTGCCTTGACAACAAAGCCTTTATTTTTTACAATATCCAATACTTCCCCAGGTACCCCATCACCATAGCCTTCTATAAGTTCAGCACCCCATATTTTCAGCACCGCGCCATTATGAAAAGTATAGGCTACCGGCCAGGGGATTAACCCATTAACTAAATTGACCACTTCCTTGCCGGGCTTCTTAAAATCTATTAGCGCCATTTCTTTTGTAATTATTTTTGCATACGAGCTTAAATTACCGTCTTGTTTTTCCCTGGCTGCCGCCCCATTTTCAATTTGCCCAAGTGCCTCAATAATAGCCTGCGCGCCCATTAAAGATAGTTTTGTGCTTAATGACCCAGCCGTTTCGCCCGGTGCTATGCCGGTATATTTTTTTAAAATCATATCACCGGTGTCTACGCCCTTATCCATATGCATAATAGTAACGCCTGTCTGTTTTTCGCCATTTATAATAGCCCATTGTATTGGGGCCGCACCCCTATATTTAGGTAGGATTGACGCATGTACATTTATGCAGCCAAGCTTTGGGATATTTAAAATTTTTTCTGATAAGATCTGCCCATAAGCCGCAACAACAAAAACATCTGCTTCTACATCATCTAAAAAATCTGTATTGCGGATTTTTTCCGGCTGGAAAACCGGGATATTATTTTCAATAGCAGCCACTTTAACGGGTGGCGGCACAAATTTCTTGCCCCTGCCTTGCTGCTTGTCCGGCTGGGTTACAACGCCTAATACCTCATGGGCACTTATTAAAGATTTAAGTATGGGCACAGAGAATTCTGGCGTACCCATAAAAATAACTTTCATAATCAATCACCATCTTCTTCGCCTTCCGGCGCAGGTTCTTTTTTATCAACATATAATATCCCATCCAAATGGTCTAATTCATGAGAAATTGTTATAGCCAGGTAACCTTCGCCCTCCAAAATAAACTCTTCGCCGTTCCGGTCAAGCGCCATAACCTTAACATACTCTGGGCGTTTAACATAACCAGACTCGCCTGGGACAGAAAGGCACCCCTCAGGGTTTATTTGCTCGCCCCTGGACTCCAGGATAACTGGGTTAATAAATTCATGTACTTCGCTATCTTCGCCCACTTGGATAACCACAACCCTTTTCAGTATCCCGACTTGTGGGGCCGCCAGCCCTGCACCGTTTTTTTCATGCATGGTCTCAAGCATGTCATCTAAAAGTGCCCTTATTTTATTGTTAACTTCTTTAACTTCTTTAGACTTTTTTGTCAGGATTGCGTCACCAACATACCTCAAGTTCCTGATTGCCAAATTCCCCACTCCTTAATTAGCTAAAAAACCATTATAGGGTTCAGTGTCAAATTTATTTTTATATTGCTTAAATCCTCATATTTATTTAATTTATCTAATGTATAAAAAACAAACGCCTTTATTTTGCCTTCGTCAAGCGCCTTAACTATAAGCCTCCAGCGGTATTTATTCTTTATTTTTGAAACTGCTGCCGGTGATGGGCCTATGATATCAAACTGCCCTTTCCTATCATAATACTTCATAATTTCAGCAAGCTTATTTAATTTAGAAACCATTATATTTTCTTCTGCTGAAATAAAGTGTATAACAAATAAATTCGTAAATGGCGGGTAGAGCATCATCTTTCTTGCCGCTATTTCTTCTTTATAAAAATTCTCGTAATCATTTGATTTCGCATACACAACACTGTAATGCCCTGGGTTGTATGTCTGTATTATCACTTCACCTTTAGCATCTGAGCGCCCCGCCCTACCGGAAACTTGCACCAGTAGCTGGAATGTAGCCTCTGCACAACGGAAATCCCCTGTATTTAACGATAAGTCCGCAGCTAAAACACCAACTAAAGTAACATTGGGGAAATCAAGGCCTTTGGCTATCATTTGGGTACCTATAAGTATTTTCGATTCCTGGTTTCTAAAGGAATTCAAGATTTGGCCATGGGAGTGTTTTTTGGAGACTGTATCCATATCCATGCGCAATACTTTTTCGCCAGGGAATAATTTTTTAATTTCTTCTTCAATTTTTTGTGTGCCAACCCCAAAATATTTGATATACTCAGAGCCGCATTCCGGGCATTTTTTTGGGGTATCGGCCTGCCCATAGCAATAATGG
>JAITVM010000009.1 GCA_031285815.1 Clostridiales bacterium
GCTGGTTTTAGCTGCAGCTTTATATTCTATTGATGGGGCTAGGGGTTATATCTTATTTTTGAAGAATTTATTTGATTTTAAAAACTATAATAATATAGCGTATTATTTAAGCTCAAATATTTATTATGTTTTTATTTTAATAATTAGCATAATTATATCGTTTTACGCAAAAAATTCACGCGAATTATCTAAACAGCTTGACAAAAAGCCATACCTAATTTCTATTTCAGCCGCAGGGCTTGTTCTGTCAATCTTTAATTTGAGTGGGGTGTCAACGTTTTTATACCAAAACTTTTAACAGTTACCTTAAGGAGGGGAAGCATTGAATTACCGCAAATTAGGAAAATTAGATGAACAGGTAAGTATAATCGGCCTTGGGTGTGAACATTTGGACCGTAAGCCTTATGAACAGGCAAAAGAAACTATAGATAAGGCGCTGGAATATGGCGTGAATATTATGGATGTTTTTATGCCAGGTAAGGAAGTCCGGGAAAATATAGCGAAGGCATTAGGCAAAAACCGAAATAAAGTGATGATTCAAGGGCATATCGGTGCATCTGATATAAACCAGCAATATGATATCAGTAGGGATATGCCTACGGTAAAACGCTTTTTTGAGGATTTGCTTAGGATATTTGGCGGTTATATCGATTACGGGATGATGTTTTTCATAGACTCGGAAGAAGATTATAAAAATGTATTTGATACAGGTTTTGTAACCTATGTCCAAAATTTAAAAAAGGGTGGCTATATTAAACATATAGGCTTTAGCTCACATAACCCGGTTACCGCTATAAAGGTAGTTAACACAGGTGTGCCAGAGATGCTTATGTTTAGTATTAACCCAGCTTTTGATATGCTGCCTTCAGATAGATATGTATTTGACCATTTTGAAAAAGGCTTTGGTTCAGAGATGTTTCGTGGTATTGACCCAGTACATGCAGAATTATATAAGCTTTGTACACAAAAGCAAATAGGCATCACTGTTATGAAAACTTTGGGGGCAGGCAAATTAATTTCTAAGGAGTTTACCCCGTTTGTAAAACCGCTTACAGTACCGCAGTGTATCCATTATGCGCTATCTAGGCCGGCAGTTGGCTCTGTTATGCTAGGCTGTAAGACTGCTGAAGAAGTTTCCAATGCGATGGCATACCTCGAAATGAGTGAAGAAGAAAAAGATTATTCTGAGATATTAGGTTCTGTGAGGAATGATTTTAAAGGCAGCTGTGTATATTGCAGCCATTGCCAGCCATGCCCGGTTGAAATTGACATAGCTACAGTAAATAAATATTTGGATATTGCTTTATTGGATGAGAAAGCTGTGCCGCCATCAATTAAATCACATTATTCTTCACTGGCGCATAAGGGCGGTGAATGTATTGCCTGCGGCAGCTGTGAGTCAAGGTGCCCGTTTGGCGTACCAATTATAGAAAATATGGCTAAAGCTGAGCGGCTGATGTCTTAAACATGAAAAAGTTTTTGTTTAGTTATGGGGTAGGTATTGCCCTCGGTTTTTTAGCTATATTTTTAATAAACATCGTTGTTGACCCTTTTGGGGTATTTGGCGACAATATTTTGAATTTTTACGGATACAATATGACGAATAACCCCAAAACATCCAAGATAGGGTATTTAGATAAAAATTACGAAGGCTATGACTCGTATGTATTTGGCTCCTCTAAAACATCAAGCTTATCACCCTTGTCTTTAAATAAATACTATGAGGGTGCAAATTTTTATAATATGATGGTTTATGGTATTGATTTAAAAGAAACCGAGAAGTCGGTAAAATATTTTATTGATAACTACAATGTTAAAAATATTGTTTTAAATATAGGCATAACCGAATTAATATCATATGATAAACAAACAACGGATGTTAAAGAAGAAATGCACGGTAAGCTTAACGGGCAGCCAGTTAAATTTTATTATAAATATTTGACCTTAAATACAGATTATTCGGCACAAAAAATAAATGCATTTATGTCACAAGCTTTTGAAGAGAAACCAACAAAAACTAATGTTTTTATTGAAAACTTGGGTATTTATAATAAAATTAAAAGGGATACTGAAAATATATTGAATATCAACGATTATGTGCAGGCAATTGGCGAAAATACTTTTTTGTTAAACCCAGAGGTTTATGAAAGTAATTTGGCCAGCAAATGTATCGAGTCAATTGCTGCTATTAAGCTTTATTGTGATCAAAATAATGTTTCCTTTACATTACTGTCGTCGCCAAATTATGAGCTTGAATTGCGGTCCTTTGATTTAAATATGGTTAAGGGGTATTTTAAAAAGCTTTCTGAAATTACAAATTTTTGGGGCTTCTCTGGGTATAACGATATTAGCGGGGACCCAAGGTTTTTTTATGATTCTGTCCATTACCGCAATATAGTTGGGGATATGATGCTTGCTAAAGTATTTGGCGATAATTCTGTTTATGTGCCAAAAAATTTTGGCGAATATATAACCGGAGAAAATGCTGCCAAAGCTGTTGACGCAATGTTTACGCCCAAGCCTGACTTGACAGGGTATATTGATTTAAACACCAGGGAAGCGGATATAAAAGATAACAAAGAAATACGGCTACCGGCCCTTATGTACCACCATATTGTCCCAGATGGTGGCGAATTAAATTTAGCTACAATTAATGCCTCAAAATTTAGGGGGGACCTTCAGTCCTTTAAAGATGCTGGATATACTACGGTTTTTTTAGAGGATGCCATAAAATATGCTAAGGGCGAAGATATTACATTGCCGGAAAAGCCCCTTGTGATAACTTTTGATGACGGTTATTTGAGCAATTATGAATATGCGTACCCAGTTTTAAAAGAGTTTGGGATGAAGGCAACGATAAATGTAATTGGCTGGTCTTTTGGGCGGGATACTTACATCGGCTCGGATCAAAAAATAACGCCGCATTTCAATTTTGAACAGGCTAAAGAAATGTTTGAGTCTGGTATTATAAAGTTCGGGTGCCATTCTTACGATATGCACAATGAAGCATCCGGTGATACCCGGGATGGGGCATTAAGGTTGGAAGGTGAATTGGCTGGGGATTATTATAACGCGCTGAAAAATGATATAGGCAAGTTTAAATCTGAATTAGGGATAAACACCAATATTTATTGTTACCCATATGGCAAGGCAGATATATTGTCTGACCAGATTTTACGCGAATTAGGTTTTGACTGCACCCTGTTGATTGAAAACAAAGTATCTAAAATATTAAAGGGCAAGCCTTATACTTTATATGGCTTAAGCAGGATAAACGCGGCTTATGATATCAGCCCCGGTGAACTGGTTTATATGCTTGATAATTATTAAAAACAGGCTATCTTGTTAAGAAAAAAAGCAAGGTAGCCTTTTATTTATGAAAAATCCAGACACGAAAGAAAAAAGCCATTAAAACGTGTTAAATGGGTAACTTTATCGGACTCAAGTGTAGTAACATGCTTGGACTTCTATCATCATGGCAAATTTTATTAAGCGCTTACGTACTGTCAGCCTTGCGTTATGCAGACTGGCAGTGCTGGTTATTTTATATGATATCGTGAGTTTGTTTTACGTATCCAAAATTTCAACCGAGATGAATTCTACCATCTAACCAGTGCAAAATATCTTTTGTTATTGTGTCTGGATTCCCCCCCATTAATACTTCATGCCCCGTTTTAGGATATTCCTTGTACGTATAGTCTTTCGTGCCCACTCTATTTACAACTGTATTATCAGGAAGCGTAATTGTATCATCGGCTCCTTGTAGATGTAGCATGGGTATTGTAAGATATTTAATGTCGTTAGCCAACTCTTCCTGCCGTTTGAACAATCCCTTTGTAAACGCAAGTGTCATAGTCCTCGGACACAGCGGGTCTTCCCATAGATTAGTTCCGGGCATTTTCGTTTCTGCATCTTTGAATGAGGGCAGAGGCGTTGCTTTCATAGCCAGTTTAGGGAAGATTCCGCCCAAGACGTTAATAAGCCCTACCGCAATTGATGAAACATTAACAGGACGCGTAGAGAATGAAGCTGCTATTATGCCATTTAGCATATGGGGCGATACAATAGCTTGGTCAATCACTTGGCAAGCGCCAAAGCTAATGCCAAAAGCAAACAAAGGCTTCCCCGGTTCAAGCGTTTGTACCAGCCTAATAAAAGCTGAAAAATCTCCCCGGATATAATGCCAAGATTCCATATGCATATTTCGCCCTTCGCTTCGCCCAAAACCACGCTGGTCAAAGCTATAAACCGCATAGTTTTTTCCAACCAGGGTATCAGCGAATTTATTATACATTTCCATATCACAATAATTATTTCCGCCATGCATAAGTATCACAGCAGCAACAACATCCGCATTATCATCCGGTTTCCAGCTTTGCATACATAGCCGTACACCTGAAACCCCCATGAATTTTCCAATCCGTTTTTTCATAAGAACCTCCAATTTTCAAGTGAGTTTAAGTATAATTCTGATTTATAAGGGCCGTCTCGTAAGACAGCAAAAAAAGATGAGGGAAGGAATATCCAACTCTCATTTTTTTGTAAAATAAGTTTGTGGAAACAAAAATATAACAAATACATAATAACAAAAAAGAAGCGGCGTTTCAACTGAAATTACCATTGTGCACGGGGTTCTAATCTCATCAAAGGGTTTTCAGCTCACAAAGGCGGCTTTTACTATTTACAATTCTTGGCTGGGCATCTGTTTTCCAACTGTCTTTTTTTGTTTATCAAATGGGCTTCTCGTGTCAACTTTTATGATATAGGGTCAGCGCAGTTTGTATTTTGAGATAGCCAGATCAAAAATAGTCATTTGCTAAGAATATCTGCCATAACCATCTGGTTATGCCGTGTATGAGAGTATCGATATTGTACAAAAAAGTCAGTTTGTTTTATGATTAAATTAACTAAAATGTTTAAAAAATAATGATTGGAGGTGACCCGGAGATGCTAAAGACGAATTTCATTTTTATCGGTGAAGCTGGCAGCGGGAAGAGTGAGATTGCAATCAATATCGCCCGGCTGTTGGCAGGGCTTGACCATAGGCCGGTCAATTTTTTCGATATGGACATGACCAAACCTCTGTTTCGTTCCAGAGACATGAGATCTGAAATTGAGGCGATGGGAATCAGTTTTCACTGTGAAGAACAGTTTATGGATGCGCCGACCATGGCCGGCGGGGTTAATCGATACCTGAAGGACCAGGGCTGTTATACCGTTATGGATATTGGCGGAGATGATATTGGTGCCAGGGCGGTCGGCGGCTTTGCACCGCAGCTCAATCGGGATGACACCTCTGTATATTACGTCATCAATCCCTACCGGCCATGGTCCGGTGACATGGATCACATTGACTGGGTGCTGAGTGCTATTCTGGGGGTATCCCATATCCGTATTGAAAATATCCATCTGATCAGCAACCCCAACCTGGGAAATGGTACGGGGCCGGAACAGGTGATAAAGGCACAGAGAGCGCTGGAAGAGATGGTTCTTCCGTATAAGCCAATTGAATTTCTGTGTGTCAGAGAAGAGTTGTATGAAACAGTAAAAGAGAACGCGGAAATTCCGGTGTTACCGCTTCATTTGTACTTGACGTATTCATGGCTTATGTAGGCAGTGGCAGTGGGAGGCACAAAGGTCAGCAAAATAATAAAGGAGGATATGAACATATGGCTGGAATCAAAGTGATTGAGGAACGCTGCAAGAGCTGTGGGTATTGCATCAAATTCTGCCCCAGGCAGGTATTGGCGGTGGGGGCCAAAGTAAACTCAAAGGGTTATGAGTATGTGGAGGCAGTGAAGCCGGAAGCGTGTATCGGTTGTTGTATTTGCGGACGGATGTGCCCGGATGGTGCGATAGAGGTCTATAAATAGAGGAGGGGCTAACATGAGCAGAGTATTTATGAAAGGCTGTGAAGCGATTGCGGAAGCAGCGGTAAGAGCGGGGTGCCGTTTTTTTGCAGGTTATCCGATCACTCCGCAAAATGAAATACCAGAGTATTTTGCCAGGAGGATGCCGGAGGTGGGCGGCAATTTTGTTCAGGGTGAATCGGAGGTCGCTTCGGTCAATATGGTCTACGGGGCGGCATCTGCCGGTATCCGTTCCATGACATCGTCATCAAGCCCGGGGATCTCCTTAAAGAGTGAAGGCATCTCATATTGTGCAGCTGCCCGGATTCCTATGGTATATGTCAATATCTCCAGGGGCGGCCCTGGAGTCGGATCGATTCAACCGGCTCAGATGGATTATTTTCAAGCTACCAAGGCTTCTGGCAACGGCGGTTTTGAGATGCTGGTACTGGCACCTTCTTCGGTTCAGGAGGCGGTGGATCTGACCTATGCGGCCTTTGATTATGCCGACCGGGACCGGAACCCGGTGCTGATCCTTGCGGACGGGGTCATTGGTACGATGATGGAGCCGGTGGTGCTTCCCGAAATGAAAAGCGATGAAGAAATTGCCTCCATCCTGAAAGCCAAAAAGGGCTGGGCCTGTACCGGCCATTCCCTTGATTATAAAAATAGAGCCTGGATTCAGCCGGGATACTGGAAGACTGGCGATATGCAAAAGGCTAATGAAGAGGCGGCAGAGCTATACCGGTCATGGGGGCAGGATGCCAAGGCGGAGGTATATCTGGCGGAAGATGCCGAAGTGGTAATTGCTGCATATGGAATCTCTGCCCGAATCGCTAAGGCAGTGGTGGATTTGCTTCGGAAAGAAGGGGTTAGGGTTGGGTTGATCCGGCCGGTTACTGTTCACCCATTTCCTTACCGGGCCTTTGAAGCCATTGATTATAGCCGTGTGAAAGCAGTTCTTGATGTGGAGATGTCAATCCCGGCTCAGTTTGTAAAGGATGTGGAAGTTGCTGTAAAAGGCCGGTGCCGGATTGAAACATGCCTTTGCTCGGGTGGTAATATTATCAGCCGTGATGCCGTGGCCAGTGCTGTAAAAGCAATCATTGGGCAGTAGGAGGAAAGCGAATGGAGAGAATATATTCACGGACAAAAACAATTCAGGAAGACAAGGTGTCGGGATTTTGCCCCGGCTGCATGCACAGTACGGTAATGAAACTGATCGGGGAAGTTCTGGAAGAATTAGATGTGGTGGAGAAAGCAGCCTGTGTTTTGGGAATTGGCTGCTGCGGCCTGCAGATGGATTACATGGCTTATGACAATATCACCGCCCCTCACGGACGGGCCTGTGCCGTAGCAACCGGAATCAAGAGGGCCAGTAAGGGCAGCCTGGTCTTTACCTATCAGGGGGACGGC
>JAITVM010000222.1 GCA_031285815.1 Clostridiales bacterium
TCAAAAAAGCGTAGCCATAGTGCCGCGCTTTTTGGGCCTGCTTTAAAAAAATTTTAATTGCGTATCGCTATACCCTAGTTTATATGATTTTATAATATCCCTCATATTATATAAAACCCCAAGCTTTTCACATTCGTTTTTAAACGCGTAATATAGTTTAGCGGCATTTTTGCTTGCGGCTGTATATCTATTCCCGTATTGTTTTATATATTTCTGGGCAAGCCCGTCAAAGCTGCCGTTTATTTTCTCATAAAAATATTCCCTTTGCCCATCCCTAAGGGTTACACCCATAGCCGGGTAAATAAACCGGGCCCCGCTTTCTTTTGCCCTTCTTACAATATTTAAAATATTTTCCTCATTATCGTTTATATATGGCAATACCGGCATCATTAAAATGCCTGTATAAATATTATTTTTAGACAGCTCCTCTACCGCCAGAAACCTTTCGCTTGTTAGGCTAACATTAGGCTCAATTTTTTTGCATAGCCCATCGTCAAATGTGGTAATGGTAAGTTTTATTAAAACCGGTGAATGTTTTTTTATTTCATCCAAAATATCAATGTCCCGGGTTACAAGGCTGGCTTTTGTCGCTATTGCCGCACCAAAGCCAAATGCGCTGATAAGCTCCAGTGCGTGCCTGGTCAATTTAAGCCCTGCTTCAAAAAAATTATATGGGTCACTCATGGCCCCTGTCATAATAACGCCCTTCTTAACTTTACGCCTTAAATCATCACGTATTACCGATAGGGCGTTTTCTTTCGCCCTTACTTTGTCAAAATTTTCTATTTTGTAGCAATTGCTCCTGCTATCGCAATAAATGCACCCATGTGGGCAGCCGCGGTAAATATTCATTGAATAATCCGCCCCGAACCAGCCGGTATCTTTGTTTTTCGTTACGATAGTTTTTGCGGGTATATATTCCATTATAATAGAAGGCCGCCCTTTACTTCATTATAAGCCTCCCCGCCCTTTAAGGTTTTAACTATTTCAAGCGCGAATAAAAAAACAGTGCCCGGCCCCCGGCTACTTATGATATTGCCATCTACAGCAACCGGGCCGCCTAAAACCACAGCGCCCTTTAGCTGGCCCTCAAACCCGGGGTAGCAAACCGCTTTTTTCCCGTCTAAAATACCCAGCCCGCCAAGTATGGAAGGCGCCGCACAAATTGCGGCAATATATTTCTTATTAGCGTCAAATTCCCGCAATAAACCGTTTAGCGGCTCAAAAGCCGCAAGCTTTTTGTGGCCTGCGCCACCCGGCAAAACTAAAAGCTCGGCATCAAGGCCATTTATTTCAGAAAACAAACAATCAGCCATGATTTCTATACCATGTGCAGAAGCTACCTTCTTTGTGCCTGAAATTGAAACAGTGTTTACTGTTATGCCCGCCCTCCTTAAAATATCAATGGTGCCAACCGCCTCTATGTCCTCAAAACCGTCTGCTAAAAATAAATAAACCATAGCCGCCTCCTATACGTTTATAATATATCAAATTTTTTCTTTTTCTATTTCAAAATATTCAAGCCTACCTGTATCTATAGGCTCAAAATTTATTTCCTTGCCAAATTTTTTCTGTAAGCTTGTTATATAATTAGAATTGCCTGTAAAATAATAAATAATATTTTTATTGGCCCGTACCGTCAATTTATTATAAACCGTACCCGAAAATATATTATTTACCAGCTTATAAATTTTATCCGCTATATAAACCTCGCTTTGGACTTTACCTGTACCCGAGCAGCACCGGCACTCTTTTTGTAATATACTGCTTATCGGCTCCCTGGTTTTTTTGCGCGTAAGCTGGACCAGCCCAAGCTTTGTCATGCCAAACACCGTTGTTGATATCCTGTCCCGTTTTAATTCGCTTATCATGCTAAGCATTAAAGTGTTCCTGTCCTCGGCCGATTTCATGTCTATAAAATCAATTATAACCATACCCGATAAATTCCTCAAACGTATCTGGTTACATATTTCCAGCGAAGCCTCTATATTAGTTTTTAAAATAGTATCTGAATGGTTGCGTTTACCTTCAAATTTACCGGTGTTAACATCTATAACTACACATGCGTCTGTCTGCTCTATAGACAAAAACCCGCCAGATTTAAGCCACACCCTTTTGTGGAGCAGTTTCTCAATAGTATTCTCCAGGTTATAGTAATCAAAAAGCAAAACATCCTCTTTATGTATTTTTATACAATTAATTTCTTTTCCGGACAGGCTTTTTATAACCTCCAATACATTTAAATATTCATCTTCATTATTAATAATTACCTCGTCTATATCGTCCCTGTACAATTCCCTGATAGCCTTTGATGCAATAAAGCCTTCTTTGTAAACAGGCAAAGAGCCTTTAATATATTTTGCCTTCTCTAAAGTTTTATTACAAAACTCAATTAGTTTATTTAGCTCACTAACAAGCTCCGGCTCTTCCCTATTTTCACAGCGCGTCCTTAGTATTACCCCATACCCTTCCGGCAAATGCCCGCATAAGATATTTTTTAAACGCGCCCGTTCCGCCTGGCTGGCTATTTTTTTAGAAACCCCTATATTTAACCCGTTTGCATTCGCCATAAGGATCATATAGTTGCCGGTAAAAGAAAGCTGGCTTGTTACACAGGCCCCTTTCGTCCCGCTGGCGTCTTTAGTAACCTGTACTACTAACTCTTGCCCTAACCTCAAGTTAACTGTTTTCTTGCCCGATTCATTTACAGATATTAAATGGCTCTCTTTATGGTCATTTAATTGCAAAAAAGCATTTTTCTCCTGGCCAATGTCTAAAAAAACAAATTGGCTGGGCAAGATTTTTTTCACAACACCCACATATATATTAGATACCGCAGATTTATTTTCTTTACTGTCAACCACTAAATCTTTTAAAAAAGAATCTTCTGTTAGGGCGGTCCTAACAATGCTATCTGAAAAATCGATAAGCATCCTCTTCATCAGAATTCTTCACCCCATGCATTAAGGCTCACTAACCCATTATTAATTAAAGTATAGATCTCTGCCCTCAAATACCGTATATCAAATTTATTATAATCAAAGCCTTGGCATATTAGCCCGGCAAGCAGCTCCGGCTTTAAGTTTTGTTTACTGCCCGTAGAAATAAGCATATATACTGTGCAGCTGCCTATGAGCCTTAAATCATAAATGCCGCCCCGGATATCTTCACGCTTTGTACCGGATTTTGTTTTCTTATCTATAAAAATTTCTTTTTCCCTTAGTATGCCCTCAATTATTTCCGGGCTGACATTATGTTTAAATTTAACTTCATATGCCGCCGCCGCTACTTGTGCCGAAGCGTTTTTATACGCCCTCTTTACATCTAAAATACTTAGGCCATTAGGCAGGGCCATATTAATTAACTGTTTTATAGTTTCAGGCTCAATTTCTTGGGTAAGCCCTATATCTAAATATTCCGCACAGCTGCTAAAGCCCAAGGGCAATGGGCACGCAAAAGACATTATTTGGTGGGGGTTAAAGCCATTAGAATACCTAACGGGTAGCCCGGCCTTCCTAAATATTTTTTGAAACAGCTTTAATAAATCCAAATGGCCAATAAAAACCATGCGCCCTAATTTCGAAAATTTTAACCTATAATTATACTGCCCGGATACAGGCGGCACCCCTTTTGCAGCGGCCCCAGGCAACGCTAATTTTGTTTCTGCTGTTTCTGGATTGCCCTGGGCACAAGCTTGTGAGCCCGGGCCTTTGCACACGCCGGCATTAAATTTATGGGCACCGCACAAAGAGCAGGCTTCCCTACAATTAGGGGTAGTTTGTGTAGCCTTTGCTTTTTCGTATTCGCTTATAAAAAATTCTTTATCAACACCAACAGATATATGCCCCCATGGCAATAATTCATCATAAGCCAATTCCCTATTTGCATAAAAACCAGGGCTGATATTACATTCTTCAAAAGCACCCATCCATGCTTTAAAATTAAAATGCTCCGACCAGCCGTCGAACATGGCGCCATTTTCATAAGCCTTAATTATAACCGGCGCTAAACGCCTGTCGCCTTTTGCAAAAACCGCCTCTAAAAAACTAACCTTCGAATCGTGGTAATTATATTTTATGCATTTTCGTTTAATATTATCTTTCAGCAATTTTTGTTTGCGCACAAATTCTTCCATGCTATCCTGAGGGTACCACTGAAACGGGGTAAAGGGTTTTGGCACGAAACAGGAGGTGCTTACGGTTATTGTTACGCCACCTGTACGCTGGTTTTTTGGCTGTTCATAAAATACATCTGCGATTTTATTGGCCAGCCCGGCAATACCAATTATATCTTCATCTTCCTCCGTCGGCAGCCCAATCATAAAATAAAGTTTTACACGGTTATACCCGCCGGAAAACAAAAGCCGGCATCCATCCAGTATCTCATCTTCAGTAATATTTTTGTTTATAACATCCCTAAGCCTTTGGGTCCCTGCCTCGGGCGCAAAGGTTATGCCCGATTTGCGCACCCCCTGCACTTTCTCCATTAGGTCAAGTGTAAATGCGTCTATCCTTAAAGAAGGCAGCGAAATATTAACCTGTTGGCCTTTATACTTTAATAAGCCCTCCGACAGCCCCTTGAACCCGGTGTAGTCGCCGGTTGATAATGAAACCAGCGATATTTCCTCATGCCCCGAATTTTTTAGCAAGCTATCAGCCTGGCCCAAAAGGCACACGGCATCTTTTTCCCTGACCGGCCTATAAACATAGCCGGCTTGGCAAAACCGGCAGCCCCGTATACAACCGCGGAATACCTCCAGCGTGGCCCTATCGTGTACTGTTTCTATAATGGGGACCAGCTGTTTTTCCGGAAAAAATACTTTGCCCAAATCATCAACAATAACTTTATTGACCGGCAGGGCGGCATTTTCGTGTAACGGCAGAAATTCCTTGTTTTCATAATCTGCTTTATAAAATTTTGGCACATAAATGCCTTCTACGCATAAAATTTTTTCCAAGAACTCATTTTTCGTAGCACAAGCTTTATAAATATCCAGAACTTTATTTAAAGCGGCCTCGCCTTCGCCAATGTAAAAAAAATCAACAATATCCGCAAGCGGCTCGGGGTTATATGCGCAGGGCCCGCCGGCACAAATAATTGGGTACCCGGACGCCCTGTCCCGGCTATAATAAGGTATCTTCGCCAGGTCGAGGGCCGCAATTATATTCGTATATGACATTTCGTATTGGAGCGTAAAACCCAGAAAATCAAAAGTATTAACAGCCCCCATTGATTCGAGGGCAAAAAGCGGGTAACCCTTTTCCTTCATCAAATGGTACATATCTACCCAAGGCATAAACACACGTTCACAATACGTGTCTTCCCTTTGGTTTAAAAAATAATATAATATTTGTAGGCCCAAGTGGCTCATGCCTACCTCATACACATCGGGGAAACAAAAGCCAAACCTGATATCAACATTATCAGGTTTTTTTACAACCATATTAATTTCATTGCCAGTATACCTGGCAGGTTTCGCCACTTGCAGCAGTATTTCATCTTCAACCATAAAGCCCTCCAACAACAAATAAAAACCGGGTTAAGCAGCCTTTTATTTTATTAAGCTAGTAATATAGCAAACCTGTTTGGCGCCCATGTTTTTAGCTAACATAAGCCAAACCGGATTTGCTATCTAAAAAATATTTACCGAGTACTAAAAATTATTTTACTTAATTACATCATGCCGGGCATACCCATACCGCCTGTGATTTTCCCCATTTGGGTGTTATACACTTCTTCCGCTTGCTTAAATGCCTCATTAACGGCAGTCAATATTAAATCCTGCAGCATTTCAACATCATCAGGGTCAACTACGTCTTTATCTATCTCAATTGCCTTCAGCTCTTTCTTGCCTGTTATTGTTATTTTTACAGCCCCGCCGCCGGATGTAACCTCCAGCGTTTTTTCTGCGAGCTCAGCTTGTGCCTCCTCCATTTGTTTCTGCATTTTTTGAGCCTGTTTCATAAGCGCGTTCATATTCATGCCGCCCCCAAAACCATTAAAACCTTTAGCCATTTATAATTCCTCCTAATTTATTTTGAAAAATATTTTCCTAGCCGCACATATACAACCCTATTCTTCTTTGCCCGTAATTATGGGCAGCTTGCTTTTTATATCAGAATAATCCGGCGCTTCTTCCTCTACATAGCCAAATTTGTGCTTATGCGCCTTATTATATTCG
>JAITVM010000115.1 GCA_031285815.1 Clostridiales bacterium
CTTCGATTGAATCGTAGCGAAGGGATTCGTTTTGTATAATTTTATGCTATTACTTTATGGTTCGCCAATCCACCTCTATTATTTCATAATAGCCCCTTGGCTTGGGGAACGGCATCTTACTCATCGTTTACTCCAAAATAAAGTCAAAACAAAAAATAAGGCATATATAAAACATTTAGTTAATTAGTTTATATATGCCAAAAAATATTTTTGTGCGCTGTTTAACTTTTCTAAAAGATAATAGGCTTAGCCAAGTCTATATTTTTGAGAATATGAGTATGTTCATTCCTTTCAAACAGTGGAACGCTTTTGCTTTTACTGATAATTTGAACTCTCAAAACTTCAGATGGTGCCCATCAGGCAGGCATTCATCGCAAAAAAGTTGACCATTAACATATGCCCCATTTGATACGTCACCAACAGGATATATACTCTCACTATCAGTTGTCCAACCACCGCAGTTACTACATTTTCCAATGTTATCACTTAATGTATCTAATACTTCTGGATTTGATGAAATCAATTTAAACAAGATATCTTCAAAACAAAAATCTCTACCTATGAGGTTTTCGATTTTCCAAATAAAATCGTCGTTAATATCAGTGTGGTCACCATTAATTTCCACTAAATGTGTTGTCCGGCAAAGCATAATTTTAGCCATAATTCCTCCTTATCGATTGAATAATATATTTGTAGTTTAGCGACTTGACTAGTTGCCCCATTTTCCATAATGAGTTTCAACATCTTAACTTTTTTTAACTCAGGTTTTATATAGGTGCCTACAAAACTGAATTAAGACATGCTTTGTGGAATATATATGTAAAAAAAGGTGGTCGGTTATTGTGGTTAACACTTATGTAATTAAATTAAACCCAAATAAATTAATATGCTTCTATTATGCCCCTAATGAAGGGGTTGCGTATAATGTTTATGAAAATAACGCATGGTCTAAGAAAGAGGTTATTTTTAAAAACGCGATGGAAAACTATACGGTTACGGTTTCTGAAAATAAAACGATTTTAATTTTCTGCCAGGACTGGGATGGGAACTTATTTATGTGTACAAACCCCGAAGGTATTTGGAGGAATAAAGTGTTGTTGGAGAATAAAAGCGGGGATGTAAACAAAATATTGTTCTACCCCATAATTTCTGAAAAAAACACAAGCCTTATCTATAATGTCCCCGGGCAGGATGATAAGCCGGCGTATTTGGTGAGCCAATTATTAATGGAGGGCGGCAAGTGGTCAGAGGCGAGCTTCATCGATAATTATGTTGATATGAATGATACCATATTTCAGGTGTACCCGATAGCAAATGATTATGCCCTATTGTTTTATTTAAACCGGGCTAATGACCTTAAGCTTGGGTACCGCGAGGTAACCTCGTCGTTACATGGGCAGTTTAATGTATTCCACCAGTCTGCCTTTAAAATCCGGGACCAATCTTTTTTGCCCACAGACGAGGAGATACATTTTCTATATATTATAAAAACTTATTTTTCATCACAATTAATTTACCGGAAAAAAACCGACGACGGGTTCACAAAACCAAAAATATTATGGGAATCACAAATTATAAATAAATGCCTGATGTTTATTATAAATAATAAGCTGTATATATATTTTGTTGCAAACAGGGTGCCAATGGAGATAATATCACAGGATTTTGGCGGTAGCTTTGAGAAGGCAAAGGAAGCCAGTGCAAAGTTTTCAGCAGATTCGAAAAAAGCAGTATTTATTTCTTGCCAGGGGGCAGAGGGGCGGGGGCCTTATATAAGGGAAGTTTTTGTTGATGCCGAAAACCCTTGTAATATACAAATTATCCCGGGCTTATGGGATGATTTTTACCCGGTCGAATTAAAAACTGTTGATGTGGGGGATAACGGTTTAAATGTTAATGAAAAACATTATATAAACCAAATAAATGATTTGCGTGAACAGGTTGCTAAAGTAAAAAATCAATTAAGTATGGCCCGGCAATTGCTGGACGAAAAAGACCGGCAAATTTTTGAGCTTGCCTCCGCAATCCAGGACAGAAATTTAAGGAGGGCTGAACAGCCTGGCATAAAAAATAGTATAATGCCAAAAGGGGCAAAAAATAATAATGGTGGGGTGGGTTTTGATTTAGAACAGGGCGGCACAATAGAAGGCGGAAATTTAAACGATAATTATGATTTTGACATATAGTAAGCTGGACTTTTTTAAAAATAAAAAGAGACGGGGTAGGCAAATGAAGCCAGCCACCGTCTTTTGTTGTACATGAATTATGGGCAAATCCTTACAACAATATAATTATAACAAAAAATAAATAAAAAATCGAATTTTTTTCAGATAAACATTTTTTGAAGGTATGCTTTTTTTAATTCTTTTAACCGCACTAACATTTCGGATTGGGTATTTATTTGCTGGCCCATAGCTAAAAAGAAATCGCTGATAAGGGCCTGCTCTTCAAAAGAAGGCACTTTTACTGATACCCTTTTCAACAATGGGAATTTTAGGTTCCAGGTATCTGAGGTTAGCCCCTGGGAGTAGGATTGGAATATTTTAACCATTTGAGGCAGTTTAAACAAATATGAAAAAAATACCGGGTTAACCCCATGGTTTGGAATAATAACCGTATAGGCAGGGCTTAAAATCCCGGAATAATTTGAAACCCCACTTGCCCCTTGCCACATCCTCATAGAATTATAAGCTATATCGCCTATTTCTACTTTTTTATAATTGAGCTTATCCCCACTTGAAGTATCCCGCCGCTTTAAATCGCTTGCCTTTACTACGCCGGAATTTATAGTAACAGAAATCAAATCGCCGTTGGCGCTGCGTTCATTGCGTTCCGTAAAAAGTTCGCCCAGTTTCCGCACCTGCCACTTTCCGCTAAACCCGGCGAAGCGCAGCTTGGGCACTTTTTCTTCCGCCTGCGGGAACATCTTTTGCAAATATGCCCCCTTCAGCCCACGTAGCCCCGCAAGCTTGCGCTGCTGCAAACCAGCAGCGGCATCAAGGGCCCGGAAAAAATTGCCGATGGACCTTTGCTCCGCTTTTTCGGCTGGTTTCGTGACAATCAGCCCTTTTACTATATCTCCTGATAAATTCCCTTGGCCGCCCTGCAAATAAGTTTTGACAATCTTTTTTTTCTGGCTTGCCAGCCACTGGGCAATAAATTCTGAATCGTTATTGCCGGAGGGCTTTATTGCCAAGACTGCTTGGTTAATAGCGCCGCAAAGCCTTGAGCGGCCTACCTCGCCGCTTGTCGCGCCATACAAGGCATAGAGGATATCATCAACTGACACCATTTTTGCGGCGGAATTATTGAGCCCGATTTCTGTCAGAAACAGCCCGGTAGAATCAGAGTTGATATCAGCCGAACGTATGAAAGGGATGCTGCCGCCGTAGTACCCCGGTTTGCCGGAGGGGGGTGTGCCGCCAGAGTATGAAGTGGTGAAGCACCCAAGCTTTTGCTGCCCCCAAGCGCCGGAGTAACCCTTAAAACGGATTTCCGGGGCCAAATTTTTTTTACTGTCCATGTTTTCCCTCACAATTGGGTTAAAGCTTAAAGCTGCTTTTTATAGCGTTTGCCGGGCATATCGTTTTACATTCGCCGCACCGGATACATTCGGTGCTGTTGGGGTTTTTATGGGGCTCAATATTTATTTTGCATACCTGTGTGCATGCGGAGCAGTTTGTACATTTATCTTTATCTACTTCATATTTATAAAAGCTGATTTTATTAAATAACGAGTAAAACGCGCCCAATGGGCAAATGTACCTGCAAAACGGCCTGAAAATAATAATTGCCGCTGCTATAGTTAAAATCAACAAAAACATTTTCCAGGCGAAAAGGGCCCCCAAGGCGCTGCGTAAGGATTCGTTTGTTAAAACTAATGGGATGCCGCCCCCCAACGTCCCAGCCGGGCATATGAATTCACAAAAATAAGGCGGGCTTATGCCAAATTCATTTGTTAAAAAAATTGGCAGTATTAATACAAACAAAACTAAAATTAAATATTTAAGGTATTTAAGCTTATCATTAACTTTTGAGCTGATGCCGATTTTTTTAAATGGCATTTTGTGCAGCAAATCTTGAATTAAACCAAAAGGGCATAGCCACCCGCATATAAACCGGCCAAATAAGCCGCCGTATAGAAGCATAAACCCTGCTATATAGAATGAGAAGTTATATTTAACTGAACCAAGTACCGACTGGAATGCGCCAATCGGGCAAGAGCCCAATGCACCGGGGCAAGAGTAGCAATTTAAGCCGGGGGTGCAAAAATTTTTTAGGGGCCCTTTATAAATAGTGCCTTCAAAAAAATTTTTTAGGCCTGCGTTAGCCGCCACAGCGGAAATTATTTGTGTTACCCGCCTTTTATCCAATACCAATACACTCCAGGCAAATATTTACCGCTTTAGTAAAAACAGTGCTTACTTCATTTCTGTAGGCACCAAGCAGTATGAAAACAAAGCTTGCCAAAATAATTAAATATTTTAAATATTTCTGGATTTTTTCTGGTTTACCTGCCCCCATAATTATTAAAGCCCACTCCCGCCAAGGCCCAAAAGCGTTTTTTCCATTTCGCTTTTATATTCATCCTTACCCCTGCTGCCGACAAGCACCCGCCCGGTAATATTGCCTTCGCTATCAACAAATATTGTAGTTGGCACGCCGGAAACATAAACTAATATATCATTGATAATTGAATTGTCTGGCATGATATTCAAATATTCCACACCGGTTTTTGAAACAATTTCATTAGCTGATTCTAATTCGGCGGGCGCATCTATAACGATGCCCATAATATTAACGCCGCTGCCTTTAACCTCTTCATAAAGGGTTTGGATATCAGGCATTTCCACTATACAAGGGCCGCAATATGTAGCCCAGATATTTACCATTGTAAGCTTGCTTCCGCTAAATATGCCACTGTCCACCGGGCTGCCATCAAGGGCTATTGTTGAAAATGTAACTTTAGTTGTGGCCTCTTCTGCTGTTTCAGGTAAGTTTGTTTTCGCCCCGCTTTCATCCGCGGCTATATTTGCACTTGGGCTTGGGCTGGCAATTGCGCCCGTATTGCTTGCCTGGCTGCACGCAGGAATTTGAAGGCACATTAAAAAAATTGCAATTATGGATAAAGATTTATTTTTCATAGCTATACACACCCTTAATTTTGTTTTAACTATAACCTGGCCACATAGCTTATGATATTCTATTTTCAAAAGCCCTAACAAATTTTTTGGCACCCGTGTTATAATATTATATTAAACTGGCTTAAGGGGTTTTGCAAGGGCCTATCAAAAGGGGGCCCTTATGGTGGCGCTGTAATAGTTTTTTATGTTTTTCTTAAGGTTTTCTTAGGAATTTCTATACTTCCCCTTAGTACATGGATTTTTTGTATCGGTTAAAATAATATTGTAGCTGATAAGCGGATTAAAATTGCCCTGCCAAACAAAAGGGGTTTTATAAAAGATTAGGAGGGGCTATATGAAACAGCCAAAACAATATGTTTATAAAAGCCGCAGAAAAAAGGGCGGGCTTTTTTTAAAAGGCTGCTTTTACGGTATAATTATAGCTGCGGTTATTATGGTTATAGCAATAAATGCTTTAGAGGCAATATTTATTAGGGTGGACGCCAGTAATTTATTAAATAGCAAAAATAGCTTGCCTGTGGGTTTGCAGGAAGAAAATTTGCCTGCGGCCCTAAAAAGGCTTAACAGCCGCAATGCGGTTTTAATGGAATTAAACAGCAATAGGGAAGTGATTTTTGATTTATCAGGCAATAGCCGGATTTATCCGGCTTCGTTAACAAAAATTATGACAGCCATAATTGTTATCGAAAACAATCAAGATTATAATTCGCTACTAACACTAAGTCAACAACCCTATGACCAGGCCATTACACAAGGCTTGGCTACCGCCGGGTTTGTACCGGGCGAAATTGCCAGCGTTAAGGATTTGCTTTATGGTATGATGCTGCCTTCCGGCGCAGAGTGCGCAATTGGGCTGGCGGAATTTACGGCGGGCTCGGAAGGGGAATTTGTTGGGCTGATGAACCAAAAAGCAATTGAGCTGGGCCTTGATAATACTAAATTTACAAATGCTGCCGGCCAGCATGACCCGGGGCAGTATACTACGGCGTATGATATGGCGGTGCTTCTGGATTATGCCCTTAAAAATGAAATGTTTTACGAAATATTTACGTCGCCAAGCTACTATGTAGGCAGTACGAATAAACACCCTGATGGCATGGCCTTTCATAGCTCAATGTTTTCTAAAGCAAAAGAATGGTACAGTGGGTTTACACTTCTCGGCGGAAAAACCGGATATACATCGGAGGCCGGCCAATGCCTGGCAAGCTTAGCCGGTATAGGCGGCGGGGAATATATTTTGGTGACAGCCGGGGCTAAGGTTATAAGCAATAATTTTGAATCAAAACATGTTGAGGACGCTGTTAAAGTGTTTTCGGCTTTAGAATAAAAAATTATTTTTTCGGGTAGGCCAAGCGCCTGCCTTTTTTATAGAAAAACCCACAGGTTGCCTGTGGGCTTTATAATTTACTTAATTAAAATATTTTTAGAATATTTTTTGTAGCTCATAGTACATATTGCCGCCGGATACTTTGAACCGTAGCACCCTAAAATTATTATTAATTGCGCCTGATGAATCAAAAAGCCCGCCCAAATTAATATACCGGACGCCGTCCTTAACTTCTATTGAACTGTTTTGGCCGGAGGCGGAGACCACAAAAATATTTTTGCCATTTTGGGCATGGCCGGCTAATATTTCATGGAACAGCTCAAATTCTTTTGGCTGTTTTAAACTAAAGGGGCTAATATCCATTTGGATAATAATATTTTTATTGCCACGGCCGGAAATATCTTTATCAATATTTTGCCATTGCTCTAAGTTTGACCTATATAAATAACCATCCTTAGAAGACATTAGCGCAAACCCTGTATCACCTTCAGAATAATAGCCATATTGGCTGCCCCTTTTTAATGTCGGTACACCAAAATTGCCGGCATAATCATTTTCGCCAACAAGCAGCGCCTTTTGCGCATTAGCTGAAATGCTGGCAACAGCCTTGTTTTGTATGTCCAAATAATTAATTGGTTTATTAGCGGCCGTAATATTTCCGATGGCTGTAATGAGTGTGCCCTCCATGCCGGATAGGTTACGGTTTAAGCTGTCCAAATAAACACTGTTTTCCGGGTGGGGCAAATGCTCGTTATAATAAACATCGCCCATAAGCTGGTCAATATAAATTGTACTGCTTATTTCTTTTGCAGTATTTACAGAGGCTAAATAAACCCGCTCCAAGTATATTGGGTACTTAACTGTAGAAGGTATTTGGGCGGACACTTCTTTTTCGCCGGCCCAGTCTATTTCTTTAGCCAGGTCTAAAATATATTCTGTCCTATTTGCGTCAACAATTTTTGCGCGTAGCCAATTTTTAGAGTTATCACCAAAAACGCTGAGCTTGATGGCTGAAGGGTCGTCTTTTAGCGGCAGGCCGCCTTCAAAAACTATATAAGCCGCCTGTGTTTTTTCAGAAACAGGGAATTTATAGTTAAGTGCTATCGAAACGCCGCCATCTTTTACATATTCCTTTGCGTGAAAAGCCGAGCCGGTAATAGTAGATTTATCTGACGAATCAAAAATAAATTTGCCTACGTCGTCGAGGGGCGAAAGGCGTACAGTTTTTTTGCCCACAGAAACATCTATATAATATACAATGCTATTAAACGAAACTTTTATATAGCCGTTGCCGTTTCTGGCGGCTGTAAACACATTGCCTTCCACTTTGCCTAAATCAGGCGGGTAAAGCTCATATTTTAGGTTTTCGGATATTTTAACCGTATTGCCGTTTGTAGATTTAGCGTTGCAGTATATCTCCGCGCCCCCGCCAATTTCAGCCCTTATACTGGTATAGTTAGGGATAAGCGAAGAGATGTCGTGGCATTCTATTATTTTTTCAGCAACAAGCCCGTTATATTCTGCCCTTAATGTAATTTTGCCCAAAGCCTGCGGATAAAAGGCATTGTTTATAATCTGGGAGCCTTGGCTATTGGTTGAGAGGGTAACTTGGCTTTGGCCTATATCAACTTTATTTAGGTATTCGTCGTAGGCTTCTACTGAAAACGGTAAACCGGAGCCTTTTATAGCGCTATCTTCAGATTTAATTTTTATTGAATGGATTGCCCCGCTTGCGGATTTATTATAAACACCGACCGCGTTTATGACCTTCCGCTCAAAGCCTTCAGACGGGGTATTTTGAACCGAGGCCTTATCTTCGCCGGGGTTTTTTGCAAGTATGGTAGAAGACCCGCCGCCGTCTAAGTGCATTGCCTCATAAGCGCCGATTTTTTGCATGATTGACGCCAGTTCTTCATGGGTTGCGCCAATACTATGCGAGCGCCCGTCTACTACCACAAGGTAGATTTCGCTGCCATCCTTGTTAATACCGATAGCTGTGCGGGGCTGCCTGCCGGTTATATGAAAGCCGCCATCTGCAGCTAATTTTCCGGCGGAAAGCAGCTTGCCGCCGCCGCCCACTAAAGTTTCTATTTTTTCATAATCTATGTTGGCATTAATTTTGATTTCAGCACTGTCGCCCACCTTTACAACTGTCCGGATATAATCAATAGATTTGTCTGATATTAAAATTACATACCCGTTTGGCGGGATGTTAACTGTTTCGCCTTTTTGGGAGATATAAGTAACAGCGTTGTTTTCTACAACGATTTTTGTGACGTTAGGGAATTTCAGGTCAACAGGGCTGGTGTTGCTCATTGCCTTCCCATCAATATAGATTGGGTATGCTATCTCCGGGTATTTGTTCATATAATGGACCTTAATATTTTCTGCCCCATTATTTATAAAATTAATATCTGTCTTAATATAATCTATGAAAGGGCTGCCGTCGCTGGTAAGGCAAAACGCCGCATATTCGTTTTTGTTCAAATTATTTAAATTATCTGTGGCGATTACCCCCCCTTCGTTTACAATTGCGCCCTGTGCAGTTGAATGCGTACCATTTAAAACAAAGAAGTCACCGTTGACGCCGCCTATTGCGCCTGCTTCAGAATTTATTAGTTCTGAAGACGGTTCTTTTAGCCCATAATCTTTATTGGACGTTTTATTTTTAATTTTTATATTAGGGTCTTTTGTTGGGACTTTAATAATATGTATGTCCCGCAAGCCGTCACTTGTAACCTGCCTTGTTTTAGAATATGTTACGCCTTTAGATATATCTTCTATTGTAGGCCTTTCATATAGTAAGTACCCTGCGTTTATTTTATAGCTGTTGGTAAAAATAACAGCAGAGAAAACCGCTAATGCGGATATAGACTTAATAATTTTTTTCATAGTGCCCCCCACTAATCTCATCTAACTTGATAATCGCCTTTAACTAAAAACCAGCAATTTGATATAGGTATAACGCCCCTGCCGTCATCCCGCGGGATAACTAAATAATGGTTTTTAGTGACAGCTTCGCCATTAGCCAAATCTTTTCCGGAAGTCAGGTCAGAAACCCCGTTCTCGGTTTTTGAATAAGCAAACGCCCGCCCTGTACGCAATATAATTTCTGTGCCCTCCATACCAATTAGGTAGCTGCCTTTTTTTACTTCAACAGGGGTGAAATTAGCCTTTAACCCTTCCTCATATTCCAGCCTGGCCATAATATCAGTTATTATATCTTCAGTATCAATTTCCCCATAATCAATTGGTACCACCCCGCCGGCGTCATGGATTGTTGACATTAATTCATCGAATTTCCCGTCAACATAGCTTTTAGAAACCAATGGGTCCGATTCGGAACCCGGGGCGGTGCTTGACGCAAGTGCTGTTGTCAATGCGGCGCCTAAAAAAATTGCCGCAAGCGGATATGCTTTTTTTATACCCTTCAAAATATACCCTCCTCTTTAGTAAGATTACATTATTTACCGGTTGCTGAAATATACGTTTCTATCAGTAGAAAAGTATATTTTTTAAATATACTTTTCAATAACCTAAGCCAAATAAAATTTGCCTAAGGAAGCAAATTTTTTTGGCAAGCCGGTAGAAAAGTATATTTTTAAATTATACCAAAAACCCGTTTATATGACAATAAATTTTAAATCTGGCTTAGTGGCAGCAATGGGCAATTTCAGCATCCTTTACTTAAGGTTTGCAAGTAGGTTACAATACAAATTTTGCTTATTATTTAAATTTTTTATAATTCGATAAAAAATTAGGTGATAATATGACAAACCAGATAAATATAATTGACAATATTGGCGTAAACCCTACCAAAGTAAATAGCATTAATAGCGGCCCCTATGTAGAAAATTTACTTGATGGGGCAGGGGGGCAGGCACTGCCTAATATAGGGAATGAAATTATTGCGGCCCCTTTAAGCATGCCACTGGAAAGCACAATGCGCGAGGGGCTTAGGGAAACCCGGGTATTGAGCAATATCCGCCGGGAATTATCAAATAGGTCTAACGCGGTTAATAATAATTTAATCAATTTTTTAAATAGGAATAACCTTTCAATTAATAAAATAGATTTGCCTATGCTGTTCCGCGCTATGCGCGAAAGTATCGGCACAAAAAGCAGTGTAGGCAGCGAAGGGGCGGAAAATTTAGCGGCAAAATATGATTCTTATTTTTATAGCCGGGACGAAAATTCCCGCCGGCGGGTGATTTCTGCATTGGCCGCCAATAATGCGCCAATAAACCAGCGCACGGTCTCGTTTGCCGAAACTACCCTGGGGCAGGTTATGACGGCGCAAAATATTAACGACGGCGTTAGCTTCAATTTAATCCGGGAAAATATAGGGCTTAACCTCCGTAATATTTATACCGCTATTTTTTCAGGCACAGGTAGCGTTAATGCCAGCCCCAACAACCAAGCTGTTAATGATGAAGTTGTTAATTTGTTAAAACGGCAGGGTATACCGGCAAGTGGCAGCAATATAGCTACGGCAAGGCAATTTGTTTTTAATTTTGTACCGGTTAACGGAGCTAATATAAATAAATATAACTACCTGCAAAACTTGCGGCAAAACATAGATACCGGGAGGGTTTTAAATTTTGCTGTGGGCAAGTTTCTAGCCGGGGGCGAAAGCAATGAAACCCCTATTTATATAAACGGGTATGGGAATGCCCCGGCTGGCGCAAGGGAATTTATCCCGGAATTAATGGTGATGTCCGCGCCAATAGATAGGCGGTCTTTAAACATAATGCGTGATATATTTAATAATATGCGCGGGGTGCCATATAGCAAGGTATTAAACAGGGATTTTACCCTGGGCGAAATTGTAAATTATACAGATAACACAAATTATGAATTATTGGATAACCAGAACAGCTTACGCAGTTTGGGTTTTGAAAATACAAGGTTAAACAACTATGCCTATAATGCGCTCGCCATGAACAATTTACCGGTTACCGCGCAAAATATTATTAATGTGAAGATTATAAACCGGATGATGTATAGCCTTGGCCGGGCTGAGTCGGCATATGTATTATATCGTGGCGCCTCGCCGCTCGATTTAAAAATGTCCGCGTTAATGGGCTATATAAATGATTATAGAAGGGGCTATGGGGTTAGCCCCAGTGAAGCAATTTTAGCTAATGGCCCCCAAAGCGGCACGGATAGCGGGGGCTTTAATAACGCATTATATTATGCAATAAATAGCCCAAACAATGGCGGCTTATTAAACATTAGGAACCTGAGGGCCCAAGATATTTTAGATTTTTATAATGGGTATGATTTTTCTGGTGGAAATAATAATGAAGAAGGGTTTTATCAAAGCCAAAGCTATTTAAACCAGATGTATCTGGAACAATTGGCTACCCAAAGCGCAAATTTAAATTATAGCCAAAACTTTTATAGCACACCGGTTGAAGAATTAATATACAACCAGCAGCCAGCCAATAACTACAATAACAGCACAAATGATGCCAGTATCAATTATCTAAACCAAATCCTAAAGACAAACCCCCATACAATTTTATGGATGCAGGCTAATGGGGTGCCCCTTAGCCTAGAAAATATCTATTTATCCCAAAACTATGAAAAGAATATGTTAGCCGATGCCATTAATGAGGCCCCACCTGTGAGGTCAGCATATGTTGGCGGTGATTTAGGGGCTTTTGAAAATGGCAAAGGTACCGGGAATATGTTAAGGGATGCTTATTCGTATATCGAATCATTAAAGAAAACAAAACAAAATGTAGCGGATATCAAACAAATGAACAAAATCCAAAAATTAATTTTCTTCCAGGATAAATTAAATGGGGGCATGGTAAACGTACCTGTAAAAGCAGGGGGCTCTGTGAGCAATTTAAATATTTCGCCATTTAGGGGCGGGTATTTAGTAAATATAGGCTCTAAAAATTTTAGCGGCGTAGATTTTTATATCAGCCCAGATAGCAGCAATATAAATATATATTCGAAATCAGCGGCAAAATTGCATTTTATAAAAGATAATATCGAGGGCTTGCAAAAATATTTTGCGGAAGAAGGTTTTGAGGCAGGGGAAATAAATTTTATGGTAAGAAGGTGAGGTTGTGGCGGTGCCTAAAAATATAACAGGGGCAATAGCGGCAATAGTGAAATTTATAGATGAAAAGGAATCGGGTGGAGTTAAGGATGAGGATAAATAATAATATTATGGCGCTACAGAGCTATACCAGCGCCAAACGTGTGGATAGCCGTATACTTAAGCATGCCATGAGGCTATCCAGCGGGTCAAGGATAGCTTCTTCAAAAGACGATGCCGCAGGCTTGGCGATTGCCAATACGATTTCAAACCAGGTCCGGGGCATTGACATGGCGAACAGGAATTCATTAGACGCTGCATCTTTACTGCAGACAGCAGACGGCGCGTTAGGGGAAATTAACAATATACTTAATAAAATAAGGGAGCTGTCAGTAGAAGCGGCGAATGGTGTCTTAACGGATTCGGACCGTGAAAAAATCCAGTCTGAAGTAAATTCGCTTTTGACCGAAATTGACCAGATGTCAACCCGCACAGAATATAATAGGATAAAATTATTAGATGGGGGCTTATCCAGCGTAGCATTCGCAAATAATGATTCTATGTTTGATGTGGTGGGTATTTCAGGTTTTTCTGATGATGGGGTTATTGATTTTAAAATAACAAAAGCAGGGGTGCCCGCAAAAATTTCAAGTAGCGGGGTTTCCACCGGGGTTTCCGGAAATTTATTTATTAACGGCACCGGGGTAAATATTTTAGCTACAGATACGGAAGCGGTTATATTAGACAAGCTAAGCTATGCCGCAATGCTTAATAATATCCACTTGGTGGCTGACGGGGCGGATGTGCATTTAATTACAGACAAAAGCGGCAGCGGCCAGTCGATAACTATTGCGATGGATAACCCGGATTTGGCAAATTCCCTTGGCTTTGTTGCGGGGTCGGTATCCGGTATTGATGCGGTTATTGATAATATAACGTTTACGGATAATTTAGGGGCACTTGATTCTAATTATACAAAAAATATTACTTACACAGCTGACGGCAATACAATAGTGTTTAGTAATGGCGAGGACAGGCTGGCTGTTAATGTGAAAACATTGCTGCTGGCTGACGGGGGCCTGGCCCTTGCCGATGGCACGGCTATTACAGACGCGGGGGTACTAGCATCAAGCATAAGCTTATCGGCTGATGTATATTCTGCGCCTTTTGTTGTACAAATTGGGCAAAATAAAGATATGGAAATGGAAATTGTAATCCCTAAAATTAAAACGGGTACACTAGGCATAAGCGGCCTGCTGCTATCAACTGCCACAGAGGCCTCGGCTGCAATTATTACAGTAGATAACGCAATTGAATATCTGCTGAGGGTGCGCGGCGAATTGGGGGCATACCAAAACAGGCTGGAGTTTGTCAGCAGCACATTGGGGGTTAATTCTGTAACGGCGAGTGATTCGCTTAGCAGGATAATGGATTCTGATATGGCGGAGGAAATGACAAATTATACACAGGCCTCAGTAATATCCCAGGCGGCAATGAGCGTATTAGCCCAGGCTAACCAAAGGCCGCAGCAAATTTTGCAGCTGCTGCGCTAATGGGGGCCAACTTTATAAATATATAACATATGGTTGTTTATATATGGGGGCCATGGTTAGCTATTGACATTAAATAATATATAGGTTATATATAATTAGGGTTAGTAACCTTATTTTAAGATACTAACCCTATCGTTATTGAAGAAGGCCTTGCTTACAGAAATAGCCACATATTTTCGGTTATTTTTTACGGAATTGCAAGTTAACCTGATTTTTTGAGGAAGCCAGTTTGTACTTGCTGTTTTCCGTTGACTATCCGCAAGAGGCTGTTATTTGTTCTGGATATTAATCTGATGGCCGCTGTATGCCCCTTGAACTACTCCAGCCTGATATTTAGCTGCTGATAGTAGGCTTTCAAAGGATATTTCAGTTTCATAGCCCATTTCGTTTAATATCCAAACAAGGTCTTCCGAGGAAAGGTTGCCTGAAGCCCCTGGTGCAAATGGACATCCGCCCAGCCCGCCTAAGGCCGCCTGAACCTTGTTAACCCCCATTTCGATTGACGTAAGGGTGTTAGCAAGCCCAGCCCCTCTAGTGTCATGGAAATGGACCATAAGGTCAAGATTGGGAAAACTATTTTTTAGTATTGACAGGAGTGCTTTTGTCTGAGCCGGGTCGGCTATCCCAACCGTATCACACAAACAGCATGTTGTCATTCCGGCTTCAACATAATCTACTAAAAACTCAGCAACTTTTTCTGGTTCGTTAAACTTGCCTTCAAAAGGGCAGCCGAATGCCGTTGCTAAATCTATTATAAGGTCAAGGTCAGGGTATGCCTGTTTAATTTCAATGTAGGCATTGAGCGACTGCTCATGGGTGCGGTTGATATTTGCCTTATTATGGCTGGCACTTAATGAGACGACGTTTACGGCCCTTCTTAACCCTAGATTGTAAGCTGCGCCAGCACCATGTTTATTTGGGACAAGGGGGAACAGGTCAATTTCGGGGTATTTTTCCATAACAGCCCTTGTAACTTCAGCCGCGTCTGCCAATTGTGGGATGGCCTTTGGGCTAACAAATGATGTATATTCTATATGTTTTACGCCCGATTCAACAATCCTGCCTATAATATCAATTTTAACGCCTGTTGGTATTTGGCCACACGAAACGCTCTGGAACCCGTCTCTTGGCCCTACTTCATAAATTTCAACTTTCTTCCCCATATTTTTCACCTTTCTCTTCTTATATAATGGCGGAAGCCTTTAATTGTGCAATTTCTTCTTTGTTTAAACCCAAGAATTCACCATAAACAATGTCATTGTCTTGCCCAAGCGTTGGGGCAGGCTTTTCAGGTTCGGAGCTTGTAGCTGTGAATTTGATTGCATTATTAGTAAGTTTTGTTTTGCCTGCAACAGGGTGGTCGATTTCAGGGAACATGTTACGTGCTTCAGCGATATGTGGGTCTTTTACCATCCGGTCAACTGTATTTATCGGGCACCCTGGAATACCGGCTTTGTTCAGCATATCGGAAACTTCGTCAACAGTATACTGTAAAGTCCA
>JAITVM010000169.1 GCA_031285815.1 Clostridiales bacterium
TTCTTTATTGTTTAGCTCATTTAAAAAACTATATAAAGTTGTAGTTTTGCCGCAGCCTGTAGGGCCGGCAACAATAACCATGCCATGGGGCGATTGTAAAATTTTATTCAGCTTCGCTATATCGCCTTCAAAAAAGCCTAAATTATTTTTATCTATGTACGCTTTAGATGAATATATTATACGGATGACAGCCTTTTCACCAAAAATAGTTGGAATAACCGCAACCCTTATATCAATCTTCCCGTTCTCTTTAAATATGTGGAAATGCCCTTCTTGGGGGAGCCTTTTTTCTGAGATATCCAAGTTCCCCATTATTTTAAGCCTAGAAATCAAACTTAAGTGCATCCCAATGTCCAATACTTCAAATTCTTTTAATGAGCCGTCTACACGGTACCTGATGCGCAAAGTAGTTTCATATGGCTCGATATGTATATCGCTTGCCCTTAATAAGTACGCTGACTCTAATAAAGAGTCTATTATCTTAACTGTCGGCGAATTTTGCACTTCTTCCCTGAACGATGCCTGCGAGCTATATTTTATGTTCTCCCCCTCAGAAGACAGAAACTGTGTTTCATTGAAATTTATAGAATCTGATAAGTAATATAGGTTAATAAGGTTTTTTAGTTGGGGCTGCTCCGCTAAAAGGGGTATTATATTTAAATTTGTGATCAAAGACAAATTATCCACACTGTCATTATCGAGGGGGTTACCCATCGCAACATAAAGGTTGCCACCATCCCTCTTAATTGGCAGGGCGTTATACTTGCGTGCCGTTTCATGGTTAATTTCAGAAATAATATTATCCGCATTATCAAAATTATTTAAATCAAATGAATCTATAGCATAATTATCATAAAGGGCTTTTTTTATACGCCCAAAATCAAAACCATACTCATTTAGCAACTGAACGGCAGCCTTCTTTTCTTCAACGTGCCTTTTGGAAAGTTCATCATATGTATTTTGCGAAATGTAGTTTAAATTTAAAAAAACCCTGAATAGCGAATCGTCTATCAATAACTCCCCCCTAATAAACATTTTGTAAAACAATGTTAAAAAACAGCAAATTTTCTAAATAGACTTTAGCATATGATGGATAATTTGTAAATAGTTTTTATGACATTTGTTTATTATTTTCCCATACATAACCATATATTTAAAATAAGAACCAAATGTCCATTTATTTTTATCTTTTTATTGAGTGTATTTATGTGTTAAACTAAAACCTAATATAAAACAAGGGGGGCTTGGGTATGGGTAGCCCTATATTGCCCACAGATATCAAACGCCGCCGTACAATGAGCCATATTAAAAATAAAGATACCTCTATAGAATTAATACTCCGGAAAGCTTTGTGGCGCCAAGGCACCCGGTACAGAAAAAATTATAACGCCCTACCGGGCGTACCAGACATAGTTATTACTAAATACAAAATAGCTATATTTTGTGATGGTGAATTTTGGCACGGCAAAAACTGGGCGGATAAGAAAACAAGAATTAAAAACAACAGGGAGTACTGGGTCAGTAAAATTGAACGTAACATAATGAGGGACCGTGAGGCGGAAAAGCAGCTCCGGTTCATGGGTTGGTCTGTTATACGCTTTTGGGGCAGCGATATCCGGAATAATTTGAAAAATTGCCTTGAAAGCATTAACGAAATGATATTTGAAGGTAAATTGAGCCAGCATAACAGCAGTTGTGGGCATATCGATGGTTAGCCGCTTATAAAACGGCCCTGGAAAATATTATGCCTCATAAAAAAACTACTGTTACAACAGTAGCAGTAGCTATGAAATCAAAATAAATTATTCAGAATAAGTATGTTTGAGCTGTTTTAGGCTCCTTATAATAGAAATGATAAAATCGAGCTCAGAACCGTCTAAATTATAAAGCAAACTATTAATAGTCTCAAGCCTTGCTTTATAATTTTGGTTTTCTTTGTTTTCAGATAGGTTTGAATAATTAGAACGGTTTGTATTTATTAACGAATCAATTGACACAGAAAAAATTTCGGATATCTTAATGAGGTTTTTTACGCTTGCTCCACGTTGGCCACGTTCAATAAGGCCGACAAAAGCTGAAGAAAGCTCTAGCATTTCAGCAAGCTCCTCAATGGATATGTTCCGGGATATACGCTCATAACGTATATTCGCACCGATTTGCTTCTTTAAGTTTGACATAATATACTCCTCGCATTAGCATTCAAGTAATCTAAATTTAATGCAAAATAACTTAAAACTATCCCCATTATATAATAATATAACACAAAAATTTATGCTAGGCACTACATGATTATATTAACCTTAAAACAATAAGGAATTTTTTATACCACTCCAATTTTTTTATTATTCTTGGCTACCCTTTTCCAATTTCGAGTTTTTATATAAAACAAGGTCTTTAAGGCTATCTTTAAATGACATTAATTTATCATACAAACCAGTGTCATTAACCGCCAATATTTGTGCAGCCAATAACCCTGCGTTCCTTGCACCATCTATAGCTACAGTTGCAACAGGCACGCCGGCAGGCATCTGAACTATCGAATATAAAGAATCTAAACCCCCAAGTGCGGTAGCCTTAACCGGCACGCCTATTACAGGCACAGCAGTAAGTGACGCGACCATACCGGGAAGATGGGCTGCACCGCCTGCCCCCGCAATAATAACATCAATATTATTTTCTTTAGCCCGTTTTGCATAATTAAACATTATCTCAGGGGTCCTATGCGCCGAAATAATTTTCATTTCATATGGGATATCTAATTTTCTTAAAACCTCAGCAGCGGCCTCCATTACATAGAGGTCAGAATCGCTACCCATAATAATGCTAACCATAAGCTATCCTCCCTTTCTATCTACAAATATCTAGCATCTTTTGTTTATACCTAAATAATTTTTACACAAATTAGAGATTTTTTTACATTCTTCTAAAGAAGAGCCACAAATCGTAACATGCCCTAATTTCCTTTTAGGGGTAGAAACCGATTTTCCATAAATGTGGGCTTTAACAGACCCAAATGTCAGCATGTCCTCCACCCCATCGTAAACAGGTTCCCCTATGTAACCTTCTTTTCCTAAAATATTAAGCATTACGGCAGGCCTAATTAAATTTGGGTAACCAAGTGGCAAACCAACAACTGCGCGGATATGGTTCTCAAATTGGCTTGTAATACAAGCTTCAATCGTATAATGGCCAGAATTATGGGGCCTTGGCGCAACTTCATTTACATAAACATCCCCATCTTCTGTAACAAACATTTCAACACAAAACATACCGACACCATCAAAAGCTTCCATGACTTTATACGCAAGCCCCGAAGCCTTCTTAGATGTTTCAATAGAAATATCTGCTGGCACAAAAGTCTCCGTTAAAATATTATCTTCATGTATGTTTTCAGCCACTGGGTAAACAACTACCTCGCCTTTTTGCCCCCTACACGCAAGGACAGAAATTTCTTTTTTAAAATTAATAAACTGCTCAGCCATTAAGCTGCCTTGCCCTAAAGCTTCTAGGGCACACTCTATGTCCGCAGGGTTTTTAATTAAATAATTACCCTTCCCGTCATAACCGCCAAAACAGGTTTTTAATACTATAGCCTTATACTCGTCAAGTACGCTTTGCAAGCTGCTTACACTATCAATAAGTTTAAAGGCAGGGGTTGGTATCCCTAATTCCATTAAACGCATTTTTTGGCTATATTTATCTTGAATAATTTTTAATGATGTGGCGGTCGGAAAAACCTGCTTATTTTGAGATTCTAATTGAATTAATGCATCTACGCCGATATGTTCAAGCTCATAAGTTATGGTATCAACTTTTTCAGCTAATTCCATAATCGCCTTGCTATCGTCAAAAGGCTTAATGATATGGTAATCGCAAATACTATGGCATGGGCACTCGCTAGATGGGTCCAAAACTACCACATATACCCCAAGTTTCTTCGCTTCGGCAATCATCATTTTGCCAAGCTGCCCCCCACCGATTATACCTAGCCTTATTTTCCAATCCAAAAATGGTTCACCTCAATTGCCAATATAAAAGCTATTTTTTAATTTGAATTAAAGTTAAATAGCTTATTGTAAATAGTACATTGTTATAAGTATAGTTAATTAATATTAATATGTAAATATTATTTACCAAAAATCATCATAACATTTTATGGAAAGTTTTTCGGTGAAATTAAGGTTTTCAGCTAATCATTTAACTTTATATAATTCATATTTATGATATAATCATATGGTATCCCTTCCTTCTATAAGCAAATCAATAAATGCAGCCTATGAATTCGAGCATGGTGAATGGGCATTCACCAAACTTTTAATTATATGTATTTAACAATGAGGTAAGATAATTGTTTCGAGGTGGATAAAATGGGTGATATTAACAATAAGAAAAATCTTAAAGTCAAGGAGCTTCTTTTAAACTTGCAAGAAGAGGATGAAAAAGTTAAACTTGTAGAAAAAAAGACCAGCACTAATACTTATATCGGAATAATCGGCATGGTGGTTGGCCTTATATTATTTATTATTGTCTACAGCAATAATACCGGTTATATGGGCCAAATGTTTTTTGCGTTTTTAAGTATGCTTTTTGGTAGGGGCTCTTATTTATTGCCCCTTATAATAATTGGGTTCTCAATATATTATTTTGTAAAAAAGGATACAATAAAAACTGAAAAAACAATATACCTGTTATTGATATTTGTTATTCTGGTAGCCAGTTTCCATGTCGCTTCAGTAGACGTTGATACAATAGTCCAAAAACCTTTCGGTGATGCAGTAAAAGACACTACAAGTATATCTGGCGGGATTTTTGGTTCTGTTATCGGCACTGTTGAGATGATGTTTTTTGGCCAGCCGGGTACAATATTCTTTAACATAGCTATACTTATAATGCTAATTTCCCTTATGTCAGGCAGGGCACTTATTACTTTTTGGTTATTCTTTATAGCTACAATAAAGCGTGAACTTGATAAAATCTTTGACTCTAAACCAGAATACGATTATGACGGCGACGGCCCTGAGGAACATACAAGAAAAAAAGGCGGCAGCGGTTTATTTGATTTTGTAATTGGCAACTATGATGACGATGACAGCCATACACATACCCCCCCTGATGATGGCTATATGGAGGAGGAATTTATCCTTCCCGGCGAATTTAGTAGGGGGTATGCTAAAAAAGCCCCTGAACCTGCCAAGCCGTCTCCTGCCGGACCCGCCCCAACAGGTACTACTGGCCCAATGGATACTACCCCAATGGATGTTACAGATGAGGAAATATATAGTTCGTCGGCATCCCTCCTGGCCCCTGATGAAGCCTGGCCAGAAGAAATTAGTGAAGGCTCTGGCCTTTACAGGTTCCCGCCCCTGGAGTTAATAAAAAAGAACCCCGGCAACTTTAGCCGGAATATAAAATCCCAAATAGAGGACACAAAAAATAAACTACAAAAAACTTTAAAATCTTTTGGGGTAAACGCAATAGTTACTGATGCATATAAGGGGCCGACTGTTACCCGCTACGAAATATCGCCTGGGGAAGGTGTTAAAGTAAGCCGTATTTCAAGCTTATCAGATGATATAGCCTTAAACTTGGCCGCACCTGCAATTAGGATTGAAGCACCTATCCCAGGGAAGCCGGTAATCGGCATTGAAATACCAAACAAGGAGCCCCAAACAGTTTACTTAAGGGAAATCATTGAAAGCACAGCATATAAAAACTTCCCAGCAAAACTAAGTTTTGCAATAGGTAAAGACATAGAAGGCAACGAAGTAGTATCAGATATTTCAAAAATGCCCCATCTTCTGATTGCGGGTGCTACAGGTTCCGGCAAGTCCGTTTGTATAAACACGTTAATCATTAGTATTTTATACAAAGCCACGCCGGATGAAGTAAAGTTATTGATGGTCGACCCAAAAGTTGTAGAATTAAGCGTGTACAACGGGATCCCGCATTTATTAATCCCCGTGGTGACAGACCCAAAAAAAGCCGCAGGGGCCCTTAACTGGGCAGTCAGGGAAATGGCAGACCGCTATAATTTATTTTCAAATTCCGGCGTCAGGGATATAACCGGTTATAACAACAAAATCAGGAATGACAAAAACGCCAGCCTGATGCCAAATATTGTTATAATTATAGACGAGCTTGCTGACCTTATGATGACTGCACAAAATGAAGTCGAAGACTCTATCGGCAGGCTGGCACAAATGGCTAGGGCTGCAGGGCTGCATTTAATAATTGCCACACAGCGCCCTTCCGTCGATGTCATTACCGGGGTAATTAAAGCAAACATACCATCAAGGCTGGCGTTTGCAGTTTCCTCCGGTACAGATTCAAGGACAATTTTGGACATGGTCGGCGCCGAAAAATTATTAGGCAAAGGCGATATGCTATTCTACCCAATGGGCATGAGTAAGCCACAAAGGATCCAAGGGGCATTTGTCTCGGATAAAGAAGTAGAATCTGTCGTTGCGTTCTTTAACCGTGAAGGCAAAACAGAATATAACGAAGATATGATTACCAGCATAACTTCTACAGGTTCATCCAAAAAAGAGAAAGAAAAAGAGCCGCATGAAGAAGTTGACGAGTTTTTTGAGGACGCCATGGCGTTTGTTATATCCAAACAAAAAGCTTCAATATCACTAATCCAGCGCCAATTCCGGGTTGGGTATAACCGGGCGGCCAGAATAATCGAAGGGCTTGAGCAGCTTGGCGTTATAGGGCACGAAGAAGGCAGCAAGCCTAGAAAAGTGCTTTGGGCACTTAATGATTTTGAAAACTATAAAAGGTCAAAAGGGGATTGAATAAATGATTATTGATGGCAAAAAAATTTCCGGCATAATTAAAGAGGAAGTAAAGGAAGAGGCCGCTGAGCTTTTGAAGCTTGGCCTTAAACCCACCTTGGCTGTGGTCTTAGTAGGCCTTGACCCAGCTTCCATGGTTTATGTGAAAAACAAAAAACTTGCCTGCTCCCAAACAAATATTGGCTCAATTTCTTATGAGCTCCCCGAATCAACCACTGAAGAAGAACTTTTAAGTTTGATTGATAACCTAAACAACGACAAAAGCATAAACGGGGTTTTAGTTCAATTGCCGCTACCTGCACATATCGATGAAAACAAAGTAATTTTAAAAATCAAACCTGAAAAAGATGTTGACTGCTTCCACCCTGTCAATGTTGGGCTTTTGCAAATGGGGGCCGGCTCATTATTGCCGTGTACCCCGGCCGGCATTATAGAATTATTAAAGAGGTCTGGTATAGAAATAAGCGGAAAAAATTGTACAGTCGTCGGGCGGAGCAATATAGTCGGCAAACCTGTTGCCTCACTATTGCTTAAAGAAAATGCCACAGTTACAATAACCCATTCCAAAACAAAAAATTTATCGGAAATTTTACAAAATGCTGATATAATAGTAGCAGCAATAGGCAAGGCTTGCTTTATAACACGTGAAATGGTTAAAGAAGGCGCCGTAATTATTGATGTAGGTATTAACCGCATAGGCGGCAAGCTATATGGGGATGTAGACTTTGAAGGCTTAGAGGGTAAAGCATCTTATATTACACCTGTACCGGGCGGCGTTGGCCCTATGACAATAGCAATGCTAATGAAAAATTGCCTTAATGCCTGTAAGCAACAAAATAACAACATATAAGTTTGTGATAAACTAATACCGGAGGCCCTATGAAAATAGCTTTTGTATCGCTTGGATGCGATAAGAACCTTGTAGACAGTGAGATAATGCTGGGTATCATTGACGAAGAAGGCCACACCATAACTGACGATGAAAAAAATTCTGATATAGTTATAATAAATACCTGCGGTTTTATTGAAGAGGCAGTAAGTGAGGCTATCGAAACTATCTTAGAGTTTGCTGAATTAAAAAAACAAGGCTTTATAAAACAAATAATAGTAACCGGCTGTATGGCTCAACGCTTTAAAGGCGAGGTATTTAAAGAAATCCCTGAGGTTGACGCTGTTATTGGCAGTGGGGATTTTGACGCTATAGGTAAAGTTATAAAAGGCGTTTCAGATGGCGAAAAAATTATCCTTACAGAAGGCATAAATAAAAAACTCGACAATAACCTGGCATATAAAAGGATGCCCGCAACACCATCTTATATTGCCTACCTAAAAATAGCAGAGGGCTGCGACAACCATTGCACTTATTGCACAATACCTTCATTACGCGGCAAATACCGCTCAAGGCCGCTCGAAAGCCTACTGCATGAAGCCAATATTTTAGTTTCCAAAGGCGCCGCTGAAATTGTTTTAGTTGCACAGGATACTTCCATGTATGGGGAAGACCTTTATGGGGTTAACAAGTTGCATCTCCTTCTGCAGGGCCTTTCAGAAATAGAAGGCTTAAAATGGATACGGGTAATGTATTGTTACCCTGAACATATTACTGTTGAATCAATTAACGAGATAGCTTCCAACAGTAAGGTTTGTAAATATTTAGACATACCAATACAGCATGCATCTGATAAAATTTTAAAGCTTATGAATAGGGGGGCTTCAAAACAGAAAATAATAGATGTAATAGAAAATTTGAGGCATCAAATTAAAGGCGTGTCCCTTAGGACGACATTAATCGTTGGTTTCCCTGGCGAAACAGAAGATGATTTTAATGAGCTTGTTCAATTTGTTGAAAAAATAAAATTTGATAAATTAGGGGCTTTTGCATATTCCAAAGAAGATGGCACACCTGCAGCTAAACTGCCAAACCAGGTTGATGAAAAAGAAAAGCAGAAAAGGAAACGTATGATTTTAGAAACGCAAAAAATTATTTCAGCCGGAATCAACAAAAAACATATTGGCGAAACATACGATGTTATTGTTGACGGAAAGCTCCCAGAAGAAGGCATGTATTGCGGAAGGGCTTATACTGACGCTTATAATACTGACGGGGCTGTTTTTTTCGAATACGGCTATGAATTGCTATCAGGGGCTTTTGTTAAGGTAAAAATCACAAACGCTTTAGATTATGATACGGTAGGAGTTGTTATAGATGAATTTACCGAATAAAATAACAATTTTCAGGATCTGTTTAATCCCTGTTTTTTTAATTGTGCTCCTCGGCCCATTTTTTGGCCCAAATACCAGCAGGACCATAGCAACAATTATTTTTATAATAGCATCCGCAACAGATGCCCTTGATGGCCACATTGCCCGGTCACGAAACTTAATTACGAATTTCGGGAAATTTATGGACCCACTTGCTGACAAACTTCTGGTTTCATCTGCACTTATTGCCATGGTTGAACTAAATGACCTAAGCTCCTGGGTTGTAATCCTAATAATAAGCCGGGAATTTATAATAACTGCATTCCGGACAATTGCTGCGGATAAAAAAATCGTTATTGCCGCCAGTAATTGGGGCAAAGTGAAAACCACAACCCAAATGATTATGATTGTAGTCATTTTAGCCAACTTAAAAGCCTATTTTGCGCCTTTCGAAATCATAGGCACTATTTTAATTATCCTGTCTATTATATTCACGTTGATATCTGCCATAGATTACATACTTAAAAATATTGACGTTTTAAAAGGCTAAAACTATAGGAGGCATCTATGATAGCAGAGATTATCTGCGTCGGGACAGAAATTTTGCTCGGCGACATTATAAACACCAATGCAAGCTATATGGCTAAAGGGTTAGCTGAAATCGGCATATTTTCATACTACCAAACAGTAGTAGGCGATAATATAGGCCGCGCTAAAGGCGCTTTTAGCACCGCCTTTGGCCGGGCCGATATTGTAATCACTTCCGGAGGGCTAGGCCCTACAAAAGACGACCTGACAAAAGAAGCTGCCGCTGAATTCTTTAACAAGCCGCTTATATTGGATAATAACCTTTTGGCTGAAATCAAAAACTATTTTAAAGGGCAAAACTTTACTTTCACTGAAAACAATGAAAGGCAAGCTTATATTATTGAAGGGGCTACTGCTTTAAAAAATAATAACGGCACCGCACCTGGGCTTTTTTATGAACAAGGCGGCAAAATGCTCTTTATGCTTCCCGGCCCCCCTAATGAGCTAAAACCAATGTTCGGGCAGGTAATAAAATATCTTGATAAAAAAACCGATAGCCTACTATCCAGCCGTACTTTAAGGGTATGTGGCGTTGGTGAATCTTTGCTTGAAGACAAGCTTAAAAGCCTACTAGAAACACAAACTAACCCGACTTTGGCACTTTATGCAAAGGATTCCGAGGTACACATACGGCTCACGGCAAAAGCTAACAGTAAAGAAGAAGCTGATTTGCTTATAGCCCCCTATGCTGACAAAATTTATAATATATTAGGCAGTAATATATACGCTGAGGGTAGCCAGCCGCTTGAAAGCGCGCTCATAGATATTTTGAGAAAAAAACGCTACACGCTCTCAATCGCAGAATCTTGCACTGGCGGTATGATTTCTTCTGCAATTGTAGGTGTTAGCGGGTGCAGCGATACCTATTCTGGCAGTTTTATAACCTACTCTAATGGCGCTAAGATAAAAAGCCTTGGGGTAAACCCCAAAACCCTCGAGAAATTTGGGGCTGTTAGTAAAGAAACCGCAATTGAAATGGCTATTGGCTGCGCAAGGGCTTTAAATACCGAAACATCAATTTCCGTAACAGGGGTAGCTGGGCCAGGCGGCGGTTCTTTAGAAAAACCTGTTGGGCTAATTTATATAGGTTTATATATATGTGGGGAAACCTATTACAAAGAACTGAATTTAAAAGGCGATAGGCAAAAAATAAGGTCCCGGTCAACTATTCAAGCTTTAGATTTTTTAAGGCGCGAACTTTTAAAGGCCTAACCTAAAAAACAAAACATGGGGGTAATTTTATGGCTGACAATAAAAAAACTGATACTAAGAAATCTATAGAAAAAAAACCAGAATCATCTGAAGATAAACTCAGGGCCTTGGAAACCGCTATTAAAGGTATAGAAAAGAATTTTGGAAAAGGCTCTATAATGAAGCTTGGCGAAAAGAATGCAATGGATATTGATTATATACCAACAGGCTCCTTATCTATAGATTTAGCGCTGGGCATCGGCGGCCTGCCACGCGGGCGTATAATAGAAATTTATGGCCCTGAATCTTCTGGCAAAACGACAGTGGCACTGCATATTGTAGCCGAAGCCCAAAAAACCGGCGGCTATGCTGCATATATTGATGCTGAGCACGCTATGGACCCAACCTACGCCAAAAATATTGGTGTAAATATTGACGAGTTATATATTTCCCAACCAGATGACGGCGAACAAGCTTTAGAGATTGCAGAAGCCATGGTCCGTTCTAATGCAATTGAAGTAGTAGTTATTGACTCGGTTGCGGCTTTAGTGCCAAGGGCTGAAATAAGCGGGGACATGGGCGACAGCCATATGGGGCTTCAAGCCAGGCTTATGAGCCAGGCTTTAAGAAAGCTCGCCGCGTTTATCAGCAAATCTAATTGTATTTTAATCTTTATTAACCAGCTGCGCGAAAAGATCGGCGGCCCCAGCTTCGGCTATGGCCCAAATGAGACGACTACAGGGGGCCGGGCTTTAAAATTCTACGCTTCTGTACGTATGGAAATTAAACGCAGTGAAGCAATAAAAAATGGCAACGAATTTATTGGCAACCACACAAAAGTAAAAATATCTAAAAACAAAGTCTCGCCACCATTTAAATCCTGTGAGTTTGATATTATATATGGCAAGGGCATATCCCGGGAAAGCGATATTGTTGAAGTTGCCATAAATAATGAAGTCATTTCGAAATCCGGGTCATGGTATTATTTCAACCAAGCGCAATTGGGCCAAGGTAAAGAAAACATAAAAAAACAATTTATAGAGGACCCAGAGCTTTGTGATACCGTAGAGTTAGCTGTCCGGGAAAAATTCAACCTTAAATCCCCGGCAAAAAATATTGCCGGCGAGATAGAAATTATTGAGCCGGATGAACCCGTAAAAAAGGAAACTAAGGCAACGAAATTAAAAAAAGTTAAAAAACCCGGCAAGGATGCAACAGATGGAAGCGATATTGATGAAGGCCTATCAAGCTTAATGCGGCTTGGGGAAGATTTCACGGATGACGGGGAAGAAGTTTTTAATAGCGGCGAGTTTATGATGGATGAAGATTAAATATGCCCGCTAAAGGGGTGGTTAATTATTATTGTCACAGATATAGTTGAGCAAAAGAAAGATAGTAGCCGCTACTCTGTTTTCATAGATGGGGGGTTCGCTTTCGGCCTATCCGGTGTTGACATTTTATATTACAAATTAAAAATAGGCTGCGAGCTTCCAACTGCCCAATATGAATATATTTTAAACGAAATTGTCTATAAAAAGGCTATGGGTGCCGCCACAAAGTTTTTAAACTATAGGGCGCGTTCAGAAAAGGAAGTGCATGATAAGCTAATAGCAGATTATCCGGAAGAAATTACACAAAAAATTATATCTGCCCTAAAATCATACAAATACATAGACGATGAAGATTTTGCGCGCCGTTTTGCTACAGATAGCGCTAATTTAAATAATAATGGGCTATTAAAAATTAAATTTGGCTTATTGGAAAAAGGGGTTTCTGAAGAGGTAATTGAAAACGTACTCTCTGGCTTAGATTTGGCCGAACAAGAAAATATAATAAAATTAATTGAAAAAAAAACATCCGGTTCCCATTCCTTGGATGCTAAAGGCAAACGCAAGCTCTTCAATTATTTAGCCAATAAAGGGTTTCAATATAGCCAAATATCAAGCTGCTTCGCCGAATATTTTTATGATGATGAATTTTGAAATTTTAGGAACAGGGGTAATTTTTTGTGCTATAATATATTTTAGGCATATGCCTATTATATCCAAAACTTAACGGTATACAATCAGAGGAGGGGTTCTATGAAAGCAGTTATCTTTTATTTTTCGGGGACAGGCAACACATGGTACGTATCTAAAAAATTGGCATTTTATTTAAACCAAGTTGATATTGAAACAAAATTCTATTCTATAGAAACCATTGATAGCCGCCAAGCAAACCAGTTAGTTGAGGAAAATGACATTGTTTTGTTTGGCTACCCAGTTTACGCCACATATATCCCAGAGCCTATGCTTAATTTTGTTGATAGCCTGGATAATGTAGTTATGAAAACAGCTGGCGTTTTTTGTACAAGATACCTTTTTTCAGGCGACTGCGCAAAACTCCTTTGTGCCCTATTAAACGAAAAAGGCTTCATACCTAAATGGTCAGTCCACTTTAAACTGCCAAACAACTTAAATTGCGGCCCTTTTTCTTTCGCCCCAATTACAAACGACCCTGAAATACTCCACAATAAGCTCCGTAAAACATTTGGCCCTATTAAACATTTAGCCAAATGCATTTATAAAGACAAGGTTTATTTACAAGATTTTAATGGGTTTATTAAAAACATTAGCAAAGTCACGCGCCCTAACAATGACCTAAACAAATACAGGGTTAAGTGGGGTGGCATTTTTTCTATCAATGCCGAAAAATGTTCTTCTTGTGGCCAATGCGCCCGGCAATGCCCAACCCAAAATATAAAAAAAGTAAATTTTAATTATAGTATTGAAGATAATTGCGTAGCGTGCCAAAGGTGCTATAATTTCTGCCCCAACGCTGCGATAATGTATAAAAATAAAGAAACAAAAAAAGAGGCCTACAAAGGCCCTGTACCAAATTTTAACCCGCTTGAAATGAAACGCAAAACATTGTAGGAAAAATATTTATAAGGAGTGGTTACCATAAAACTTATAGTTAACGCTGACGATTTCGGTTTAACGAAAGCCGTAAACTTAGGGATTATTGAGGCCTTTAAAAATGGTATTGTTAGAAGTACCACTTTAATGCCTAATCAGGACGCTACAGAACACGCTGCAGAATTAGCCAAGGAAAATACCGGGCTAGGCATAGGCGTACACTTGACACTTACAGCAGGAAGGCCCTTATTGGGCGGCCATAAGTCAATAGTTAAAGAAGATGGCAGCTTTTTAGGCCAAGGCGCACTTTTTGAAAGCACTATTGACCCGATTGAACTAGAATCCGAATTTGATGCCCAGATTAATAAAGTAATTAATTTAGGGATAAAAATTACCCACTTAGATAGCCACCACCATGTCCACTTAAATGAAAAAGTGCAAACTGTTGTAATTAAATTGGCAAAAAAATATGGCTTGCCAGTCAGGGATTGCCATAAAGATGGCATTAAATCTACCGAAGCTTTTTCTATGGACTTCTACGGCGGCGGTGCAACAATTGGCCATTTAAAAAATATTTTATCACAAGAAACCGGCAGCTTGGAAGTTATGGCACACCCAGCCTATATTGATTACGGTTTATATAATAAATCTGGCTACGCTATACCTAGGGTTGATGAACTACATATACTCACATCTGACGAAATAAAACGCTATATAAGCGAAAACGGTATAGAATTATGTAACTTCAGCGTATTATAAAATAAATTTATGGGCCACCCAAGCAAATGGTGGCCCATGTTTAATGTTAAGCTTTTAAATCCACTGCCGCCAATTCTGCCGACATCTGTTTATACAACATACCGGAAAGCCCAATACCGCCAGCCCGGGCATAAACCTTGCTGACCTCTTCATACATCATATCTTCATAAGTTTCTGTGGCCATGCTTGGTTTTATAAAACTACCCTCCCGGTTAACAGTCCCCCTCATTACCTTAAACAAGTAATTTATAAAATAGGATTCCATTTCGGTACAAGCTTCTTTAAGCCCATTATCGTCTTCAAGTTTTTTTGCCGCTTCTAGTTTTTGCTTAAAATTTGTTTCTTCATTAATATATAAATCATTAGCATAATTAGTAAATGCCAAACTGCCTAAACCATTAACCTCCATATGCTACCTCTTTAAATTATTGGCAAGCTGCAGCATATCGTCTGATGTTTGGATAGCTTTTGAGTTAAGCTCATACGCACGCTGGGCAACTATCATTTTTACCATCTCTTCTGCAACTTGGACATTAGACATTTCAACAACGCCCTGGACAAGCTTGCTGGGTTCAGGCAATTCGCCATCAAATTCATAAATAGCCTCCCCGCTTGCGGGGGTTACTTGGTATAGGTTAGAGCCAATTGCCTCAAGCCCCTGCACATTTGTAAATTGAACTAACCCAATTACCTGGTCTAATTCTTCTAATTCCCCATCTGCATTCATAAAGCTCATCATGCCATTCTCGCCAATAGATAATTCATCAATAACAACCTCAGGCGGAATAACAACAGGCTCCCCGTCCGTACTTAAAACAGGGTAGCCATCGCTAGTTACAATCATCCGCCCCCCGTCCTCAGTATTGGAAAGCTTAAACGAGCCATCTTTAGTATAGGTTATTTCGCCTTCACTGCGTTGGATTACGAAAAACCCGTCACCATCAATAGCTAAGTCTAATGGGTTTTCTGTTATTTCAAAACTGCCCCTTGTGAAATACCTGGACGTAGCCATAGGCCTCACGCCGTGGCCTACCTGCAAATTAACAGGCATACCAATTTGGCTATTTGGGTCCTTATCCGCAGTTTTTATAGTTTCATATAATAAAGATTTAAACTCTAATTTTTCTTTTTTATAGCCATAAGTATTAACATTAGCTAAGTTATGGGCTATAGTATCAACATTAAGCTGCTGCGATGTCATACCGGACGCAGCTGTCCAAAGTGACCTCATCATAAATAAAATTACCTCCTTCTATCTGAAAGCCTTATGCAAAAAGGACAAAACACCCCATCAATTATTTCCTCGCGATATCGTTAACTGCACGGCCTAAAGTCTGGTCATGGATGGTGATTACTTTTTGGTTAGCCTCATAAAGCCTCGACGTAGAGATCATGTCAACCATTTCGTTAACTGGGTTAACATTTGAAGATTCAAGAAAGCCTTGCACAATACTGGCCGTAGCCTCTTGTTGCTCAGAACCCTCTTTTGGGAGGTAAAGGTTATTTTCTATTTTCATTAATGTATTTTTATTTTCAAAATCTACTAATTTTAACCTATCAACAAAAGCCCCATCTGCATAAATGTTGCCTGTTTCATCAACAGTAACTATCCCATTTAAATTTATAATCGGGCCATTTTCACCTAAAACGCCATAACCATCTTTAGTCAATAAAGCCCCATCGCCAGACAGCGTAAAGCTTCCGTCCCGCGTATAGGATTCTTCCAATTCCCCGTCCCCATTCACATAATTAACAGCAAAAAACCCCTCGCCGCTAAGCCCAAAATCTAAATCCCCATCCGTGCGCTTAAGTGCGCCATTTTGGAAATCTGTGCCGATATGCTGGACAAAAACACCAAGGGTAACCCCGCCTATATCTTTTGGGATATTTAAAAAAGTATACTCCGGGTCATTGACCCTCTTCATCATTAATTCTGAAAAAGCAGAAGTAACAGCAGTATCTTTTTTATATCCCGTTGTGTCTACATTTGCCATATTATTTGCTATGGTATCCATCTTGTTCATCTGAGTAGTCATCGATAAGGCAGAGGTATATAATCCTCTGATCAAAAAAACTACCTCCTCGCAGTTTGTTTTATAGGGTCATTTAATTTGCCTGATGTGAGGTATTCGATATACTTGCCCGTACCAATAGCGACACAAGAAACCGCATCTTCCGCAATAATTGCGTTAATACCGGTTTTCTCTTTAACGAGCTTGTCTAAACCGTAAAGTAAAGCGCCGCCGCCAGTCATAACTATACCGCGGTCAGAAATATCCGCCGCCAATTCTGGAGGTGTTTTTTCTAAAACCATATGGACAGCATCGATAATCGCGATAACGGATTCATGAAGTGCTTCTTGCATTTCATCAGAAGAAATAGTTATAGTTTTTGGTAAACCGGTTATTAAGTTCCGGCCCCGTACATCCATGGTAACAGGTTTTGGCCTATCGTAAGCTGTGCCTATATTAATCTTAAGCTCTTCTGCAGTACGCTCGCCAATTAATATATTATGCTTCTTCCGCATATACCTAACAATTGCTTCGTCGAAATTGTCACCAGCTACCTTTAAGGATGTTGAAACAACAGTCCCACCAAGTGAAATAACAGCCACATCTGTTGTACCGCCGCCTATATCGATAAGCATAGAGCCACAAGCCCTAGAAATATCTATGCCAGCGCCAATCGCTGCCGCTATTGGCTCTTCAATAGTAAACACTTGCCTAGCGCCAGCCATGCGCGTAGCGTCTTCAACAGCCCGGCGTTCAACTTCGGTAACACTTGATGGCACGCAAACACTTATACGCGGCTTGCGGAAAAGGTGCCTGCCCACTGCTTTCTCTATAAAGTATTTCATCATTTTTTCAGTAATGCCGTAATCAGAAATAACGCCTTCCCTAAGTGGCCTAATTGCAATAATATTGCCTGGGGTCCTGCCTAACATTTTTCGCGCTTCTTCGCCAACAGCCTTAATCCTATTCCCATCATTTTTATCAATAGCCACAACAGATGGCTCCTGCAAAACAATACCCATACCTTTGATGTAGACTAATACACTGGCCGTCCCCAAATCAATACCTATATCCGTCCCTAACATCATTACATTCATTCTCCTTATTTAATATCGTCGAATTTTTAAGAATAATAACCATCATAATCAAATTAATAATTTCTTTGTCTATAAAATAAATTTTATAAATTTCCGTGTAATAACCATACTAATTATACCTAAACATCCTTGTTTTTTAAAGATATATTTGAAATTATTTAACTTTTTTATAGATGTTATACCTTTTACCTTCCAATTTTTTCAGATAGGCTCAACATGTCATAACCTTTTATTGCCGATTCAACAAGTTCAGGGAGTTTGTCCGGCGAACAGGCAAAGCTTGGGATACCCAAATTAGCAATTTTTCTGCCTAGCTGTTCGTCATACGAAGGCTTCCCCCTATCTGAAAGCGCCAATATAGACATGCATTTCACGCCAGACTCTTTCATGGCGGCAAGCTGCCTTAAAAGCCCTGCTTCAACCCCGCCTTCAAAAAGGTCCGATATTAAAATAAAGATAGTTTTTTGTGGGTTTTCAATAAACTGGCTACAATAACGCACAGATTTATTAATATCTGTACCACCGCCAAGCTGTATGCCAAAAAGCATGTCAACTGGGTCGTTACGCACAACTTCAGTTAAATCCACCACTTCGGTGTCAAAAACTACTACATGCGTATCTAATGCTGGCATGCTGGCAAAAACTGCGCCCATTACTGAAGAATAAATTATTGAATCTGCCATAGACCCGCTTTGGTCTATATCCAGGATAATAGCCCATTCCTTACTCTTCCGCCTACGTTCAAAAAAATAAAATTTTTCTGGTAGTATCCTCTTAGATTTATAATCATAATTTTTTAAATTTTTATTTATGGTACGTTTCCAATCTGTGCCCTGTAAGTTTGGGGTTACACTATGCGCTTTTTTGTTCAATGCACCTGTAACAGCACGCCTTAAATCTTGCTCAAGCCTTTCCATTATTTCATCAACAACTGCCCGTACAAGCCCCCTTGCCGCTTCTTTTGATTTTTCCGGTACTTGCCCCTTTAACGCCAAGAGGGTACCCACCATAGCTATATCCGGTTTAATATTCTTAAGAAACTGTTTAGAATCTTTTTAACAAAAGAGCCACAAAAGAGAAAACAACCATTTGTAAGGAAGTAGTGAGCTTACGTTCAGCGTTTTTCCATAGTCTGCGGCATTTGTCGAGCCAAC
>JAITVM010000176.1 GCA_031285815.1 Clostridiales bacterium
TTAATTCGCCTATTACATTCTTCTTTTCTGGGCTCAGTTTTCTTCTCATTATAAAATCCCTCCATTTTTTATTTTATCATGGAAGGATTCTTTTTACAGAAAATTTTTTACATGGCCCAAAATTATAAATAGCTATAAGTAAATAAAAACGCGGGGCCAATGCCTGCGTTTTTATTTGCTTATAGCTATTTTGATATTTGCTGCTATACCCTGCCCAAATATTCGCCAGTACGGGTATCTATTTTTAGAATTTCACCTTCATTAACAAATAAAGGTACGTTAACGCTTACACCTGTCTCTAATTTTGCAGGCTTTACTGCACCGGTTGCCGTATCGCCTTTAAAACCAGGCTCGGTTTCAACAACAGCAAGCTCAACAAAAAGGGGCGGCTCAATCCCAAAAATATTGCCATTATGGCTAAGTATTTTAACTGTCTCGTTTTCTTTGACAAAATCCAAATTATTACCTACATCAGATTTATTGACCGTCATTTGGTCATAAGTTTCCACATCCATAAAGTAATAAAGTTCGCCATCGTTATACAGGTACTGCATATCTTTCCTATCAATATGGGCCCTTGGCATTTTTTCACTAGGCCTAAAAGTTTTCTCAGTAGTGCCTCCGGATATCAAGTTTTTCAGTTTTGTCCTGACAAAGGCAGCACCCTTGCCTGGCTTTACATGCTGAAACTCTATTATAGTATAGATATCGCCATCATACTCTATAGTAACCCCGTTCCTAAATTCACTGGCAGAAATCATTATTGATCCTCCTTGACAAAATTATTATATATGCGGTTAGGCTGGAATACCAACACATGCCCTAATTATCAGGATATCACACGCCCGCATTATTAAACAAAATTTATTACAATATAGTTTATGACAAAAGTAATAATTTATCAAGTATTTTTTATAGCAAGCATGGTTCAGGGCCAGTTAATATTGGCACAAAATAAAGAGCCCCCCAAACTTATGTTAGGTGGCACCCTTCATTCAAAATGCCTCGGGTTTTCCGCCACTATAACAGCTGCTTTTGTAATAGCCGCCGCTAAATCTGCTTCCATTTGTTGTTGAAATGCATAAAGCCTTGTATATAGTTCACCTTTTTGTGTTACAACATACTTTGGCGGCAACGAGTTAAGCGCGATTGCAGTAATATCCATTTTACATTTTTCGCAATCACAGCATTCAATATTTGGCAATACCTCGTTTAGCTTCTCTTCTATACATACTTCCATATAATTTCTTAAGTTCATCAATATTTTCCTCCTAATCATTTGTACGGGCAAAGCGCCCTACCCAAAAGCAGCGTCAAAAATTACTTATGGCTACCCTTCCGCCACTTACATTAACAGTCAAAGATAGGTTTTCACCATTTCCACCCCTAAGCGTTAATGTCCCGGCTTTTACAACAGTACCGCGTTTAGTAAAACTAATATCCGCAACCTTTTCAAAATAAACCCCTTTAGGCAATGTTACCGCCTTAACAATATAGAAATCTTTCGAAGGCTGTTCATAACCATAATTATAATTATTAAGCCCGCTAGACCAAATTTTATATTGCCTAGATTCAGCCATTGCCAGCCTTTGTATGTGCCTAATGTCATCCTTCAATGCTTCTGCGGCAATATTTAAATGGTTCACAGCAGAATATTTATCTCCTGCCCCCAGTTTAAAAACTACAGATGATAATATCGCTAATACTGCTACGTATATAATTACTTCAGTTAATGTAAAACCTCTTTCAATACCCACAAAATCACCGGCCGCCTTTTCTGGAAAATGCCTCGATTACCTTCCTCTCAAAACCCCGCTTTATGCGTACAATTATCTCATCTTTATTGACAACCGGTTTAACCAATATAGTATATATCTTTTTCCTGTTTCCACAATAAATATCAGTAAAAACCTGGTCACCGATAATACATGTAGACTCCGGCTGCGAATTAAGCAAAACCATAGCCTTGTTAAGCGCCCTTAATGAAGGCTTGCCGGCCATTGATACGCTAAGTATATCTATGCCCCGCTTGAAATTCTGCACCCTTCTTTCGTTGTTGTTAGATAGCAGGCATATTTTAAAACCCATGCCCTTAAGCTTTTCAAATAAATCCCTGATATTTTTAGGTGCCCTTTCTATATAATGTGGGACAAGTGTATTATCAATATCGAAAATGGCTGAATTTATGCCCATATTCAAAAGCTTGTTATAATCAATTAAATATACTGAGTTTACATATTCATTCGGAAAAAACCTTTCAAGCAAATAAACCCTCCTCTAAATAATTCAGCCCCTTTTAGCTACGAATTCATCAATATAAAAAATATCCCCTTTGGCATTATTTATAGTATTTATTTTAACGCCAGAACTATTTTCAATACTGCTTTTAGGATAAAGTTTATCCTTGGCTGAAAGGGAGCTATAACTCGTTAGCTTCAAAAAATCAAACACTTTACGTTTTAGAACATTGTCGTTTATTGAAATATCATATATTATATCAGAATTAGGGTTAATTGTAACGTCATTAAATAAATAAACATTACCCGCCACAACAACAGGCCCATTAATAATAATTTCATCATGTATATTAAGCCCACCTAAAGAAATAATAACACCATTAAAAATATTATCCCCGCCACCGCACCGGATATCCAAATCAGAGCCTTTATTTATAATAATCCCGCTATTGTAAGTAGAAACATCTAAATCAATATTTGTACCGATTATAACATTATTAAGTTTATCATAGCCCCTATCGCTTAAATTAATATCGTTATTTATTATGCTACTTAATGCGGCATTAGTTTCTGATAATGAGCCGCCATGTATCCTATATCCGCCAGTTTTTATTTCACCAATAGAATAAAGGCCAGGCTGAAAAATATCAGGGATTGTTTTTTGATAGTAGCTTTCAGTTATGGAAAAATTATTTAGCCCCAAAATACAATTCGTATCATAAACAATATTAGTATTTAAATTTTTCACATAAGAAGCCAATTTAAAACAGTCATACCCTTGCCCGTCAACCTTTATACCGCCACAAGTTATAATTACTTTTACTTCATAATCATCTGCATCCATACTATCAAAGCTCAAATTATATATAATCTGGTATGTATCATGTGCTACTTTATAATTATCCTCTAAAAACCGTACGACCTCATCTTGAATATTATTTTTTAGCTCTTCTTTAGAGTCACTGCTCAAAAAATACCCCCCATCAAACTGGCTATTGGCAAATTTGTACTCTATTCCAGCCGTGCTTGGTATTTTCATTTGTATAAGCCCCGCCTGCCTATTAATTAATTCACACGCTTTTTCTAATCCGCCCACGGATAAATAATGTAGGTAGCCATCCGTTTTCTCTACAAGTATTTGCCGGTTCTTTTCTACTTTACCGATAAGTACTGAAATAAGCAAAAATATAACGGATATGATAAACATTACATATACAATTATTGACCCTTTTTCCCTTTTATTCATAACCTACCAAGCTTCCCAACCTATTAACCAGATTCTGCTTTTCGTCATAAACATTTATTACTATAAAATAATCTTCACGGGCAGTATGCCTGGTGGAATATAGGGCCCCGCTGCCAAAATAATTTATTGTTGGCAGGTTTTCTGAGTAAGCCTTAAAATATACGTCGTTACCCCCATTATAAATAATAAGCCCCTTGCCATTATCGGATATATATTTGATAATAACATCCCTTTCAAACGCCCTTAGGTCGGCCTCAATAAATTCACCAACCGAAACATAACCGCTGCCTTTTTGAACTTCTACATGCCCTTCTGATTCAACAATCAAAATGTCTTCATTTAAGCCCGCATCACTACTGGGGAACAAGCCTTCATAGTGGCTTGATTCAATGGAGGGGTACCCGCCTTTATCCCTAACCATTGGCAAAACAAACCTCTCACCTGAATTAACATTTTCGAAAATAGCTTCATATTGGTACCCATCAGGGTAATCGAGGCCCATTTGCGTAAGGATCTGGCTGCCCTCCTCATTTTCTGTAAAAAACCCAACCCCTTCAGCTTTTAAATACATCTCAGCCCGGTCCAAAATATTTTTAGTAACCAAATTTATATTATACCCATCACCAGAAACCGTGGCCTGCTTCTCCATATTTTGAATATTAGACAAAATAGCTGCCCCTGCTGAAATTACAATTATGGCTGCCATCAAAACCTCAGTATAAGTACTGCCCTTTTTAGCCACCTTCTTATTAAACCCCCCTTGGCCTGCCCCAGCTATTTTTCCGCACTCGTTTTCGGACGGTTTTCAATTGGGTTAGTTATATAAGTATAGATATTTATACTTATCTCCGCTTTATAATAATCATATTCCGTACGTATATCTAAACCTGATAAATAATATCTATCCCCATTTTTTTGTATATCATTTATATAGCCAATAATATCCAAGTAACTACCTTCGGCAAATACATAAACTTGGTTGCAGTACAGTT
>JAITVM010000179.1 GCA_031285815.1 Clostridiales bacterium
GGGTTATTTGATTTTAAAGGGGTAGATAAAACAGAGCGGTAGAATTTTTGATGTGATTAAAGAATTAAGGTTTATATAACAAAATTAAGCCAATTTGGGAAATGTTCCAGAGAGGGCATAAGAATTTCAAAGAGATTGAAAAAGATATGAAGAATATGGCTGTTTTAGAGGGAAACATAGTGGGGGCAAAACCGCGCGTGCTATTTCCCATTTCTTTGACAGAAATTTTAACAAAAAAACAGGCCGGTCAGCAAATAATTGCCGCCCTTGCCTGTTTCGCTTTACTAAATTGTGCGATAGCTTTACCCAATTCTTATTAGTATCTATTAATCGAATTTGATGATGATATTATGTGCATCAAGGCTTGCTAAATGGCCGCCTTTTTCATGCCAAATTGCTTTTAAATGGGTAGGCACATAGACCCCATCTTTTTCAACAAAGCCTTCGTATATAAGGGTCTTATCAACATTTCCATCCGCGCCAATTATAGGGTTATCATTTGTATAAAAAGACTTTACAAAACCGTCATTAGTAAAACTAAAAAAACCGTTACCCGATTTCCCATTATAGTGTATACTGGCTTTAACATTAGTTTCATCTACCGGGGCCCAAGTTATATACCCTTCTAAAATAGAAGAAGGTATCAAAAAACATTCAGATAAATATGACAAAAGCTGCCCTTTATCTATTTGGGTTAATATTTCTTCTTTTATATTTTCATTTTTTTTATAAATTGAGCGTGTAGGCCTGCCTGCAAAAAGTGATACTATATAATCAACTTTTATGGCCGGTTTATCTTTAGAAGTTTGATAGGACGACGAGGGCATATAAATTGTTGACCTCGACATTTTTGTTTTTCCAATATAGCCGCATACCTGTAAATATTTCTGAACAGGCGTAGGCAGCTGGGATATTTCATCTACAGTAAAGGTATTTGTTTCTAAATGCCACTTGCCCATAATTTTTTTAGCATTCTGAAAATATTTCATTATAGCTAAACAAAATATTATTACACCCGAAATTAAACATAAAAACCAAATCATTACGCCCTTGCCTTTCTAGTTTGAGGCTTAATAAATAATCCATTCTATGTTTCATTATATTCATGTGTAATATGACTTGTTATCTTTTTTGTATCTAACTATTAATAATTGGGGTACAGTAATACTGTTTTAAAACGTTTATAATTTCTTCGACCCTATGGTCGGCAATAGAATAAGTGATATTTTGCCCGGTTTTATTAAAATCTAATATTTTGTGCGCCTTTAATAGTGCCAAATGCTGTGAAAGTGCAGACTGTGTGATATTTGGCACATGTTTAGCTATCCCGCTTACTGTCATGGGCTGCTTCATGAGCGCACAAAAAATCATCAGCCTGTTTTCATTTGCTAATAACTTCAACAATTCCGCTATCTCTTTCGCTTTTTCTTCCATCTTTGTTTTCCCCTTTGTACTTTATCGTACATATACCTTGTGTCATAGAGCCCATAGGGCAGTAAACACACCATGAACGCGGCCTAAATAAAATCATAGTAATTATGCCTAAAATAGTAGAAGTAAGCATAACACTATAAAAACCAAATGCAAACTGTGCAACCCAAGAGGGGGCTGCTGTTGTCCCGGCCCAATGCCAGGGGAGTTTAAAAACCCATAAAAGTGTTACCACCTCTTTTAAAGAAGCACCAGCAAAAACAAGGTATGTATTATATAGCATTAGAAGGAACATCGTCATGAAAAATGTAAGGAACCCATATCTAAACCATTTCGAGCGGAGAAATTTTGGTGGTACTTTATTTCTGGAAAGGCTGAATTTACGGCCAAGCATATCTAATAACTGCCCTCTTCCGCAATATTTATTACAATAAGCTTTGCTGCCATGGATTATAGATATGGCTAATGGCAGGATAAAACATATTAACCCGAGCCAAGCAAAAATAATATTAAAAAAACCAAGCACTAGATATGTAACTGAAAAAATCCACATGTAATCATACCAATTTTTTTTAATTTTTTTACTCATACTGCCGCCGCCCCCTTAGAGATAATTTCTATCACACCAGCAGGGCAAGCTTTAGCACACTTGCCACAGCCAACACATTTGTTTTTATCCACATCAGCGTACATACCTTTGTAAATAGAAATTGCGTTAAGTTGGCATTCTTTTACACATGCACCGCACGAAACGCATTCATCCCCAACATGGGCTAATTTTTTTGTACCTAACATAAATATTCCCCCAAGTAATTTAGATAATACTAATATACTAATATAAATTTATTTTGTCAACTCGTTGAGGGAAAGTTTTAAACAATTAGGCGCCCAATTGTTTGGCACAGATACATAATTAATGACGATATATATTATAGAAAATATTCTTCATACAGAAGTAACAAGGGGGCACAGCTCATGTCAGGCAACCAAAAAGAAACATTATTTTTATTAATTATGTGTAGCCTATTTTCTATTTTAATGATTGCTTTAGGTGCTGGGTTATTTATAGCAGGCAATGGCTATTCAGATTTCAAAGAAAATGCTATACCTGTTACAGCTGTTATCTCCAAAATAGAAACTTGGGTAAAATCAGGAAATGGTATCGATGAATCGCGCATTATGCACAGGGTATATGTAGATTATAAGTTCGGTGGTGAATTATACGAAGGTAAGATATTTAATTATTACAATAGTGCGATGGATAAGGGTGATTATGTTGAAATACTTGTAGGCAATGATAACCCTGGCGAACCAATATATACCGAGACTAATATTATGTTATATATTGGCGGGGGTATATTTATTACGACAGGGTTATTGCTTATTGTCATTATAATTATTAGTATAAAAAGAAAATTAACTAGAAAAATAGAGGAAGAAGTAGGGCTATAAAGCGAAGATTGTGCTGGCTTTATGTAAGAAGGCAAAGCCGGGGCCGGCCACCATAAGGCCATGTAAAAATTTTTCTGTAAAAAGGATCCTTCCATGATAAAATAAAAAATGGAGGGATTTTATAATGAGAAGAAAACTGAGCCCAGAAAAGAAGAATGTAATAGGCGAATTAA
>JAITVM010000180.1 GCA_031285815.1 Clostridiales bacterium
AAAAGAAAAATCTAACACCTTCTCTGAATAAAGGGTTTGCTTTTCTTGTTCCGGCAAAAGCCCTTCTATCACACTATCAATATATTGGGACTTTAAGTAGTCTGTATTCCCTTTTTCTACAAGCTTCCCGTTTATCCTAAATAAAGGTTTGCTCCCTGGGCATAAATGCAGGTCGCTTGCTTTTTTTGTATATGAATATTCCAGTAATTTTTCTAGATATTCCATATTTTCCCCCGATAACGTAATTAGCCCTAGGCTTCTTATCATTTTATTTTTTATCGACGTTTTTCGATAAATTGTTTATACTAACCGGCCCCCCGGCCATGCTATATTTTATAAATAAAGATATTGCCATTATTATACCTAACCTTGGTGTTAAGCAACAACACATCAAAAAAACTTACAGGCACATAGGCCCTGTCGCCGCTTATAAACGGGCCAGCCTCAAGCTCATAGCTATTTTCGCCGCAATAAAAAAACCTGTCACCTATAAAAATTTTATAATTATCCGGAATGGCAACCGAATACTCTTCAGGGTCCCAATGGACACTTATGCCTAAAGATTCGCAAACCTCCCTGACAGGCAGCATGGTATGCCCCCCTTGATATAACACAGGGTTTTTGATTTTTTTGTCTTTTACAAAAACAGCCAAGCCCGGGTTTAAATATTCCATCACATAAATACTCTTCGGGGTTGCTTGCACCTGTTCATTTTTTGTAAAAATATTATATTCAACAAACAGCTGTTTATTTTTTATGTCTGCAACTTTTTCATTTTTTAAATTAAAAATACTAGACATATCATTTACATTTAATTTAAGCGTATTATCCGAACTCATCAAATCGCTGTTAAAGTAATCTAATTTATAATTTGTTCCACTATCAGCCGGGGCAATGATTATAGCTTCATATTGGCCTGGGTAAACCATTGGGTGGGCTTTCATACCGTCATACACTGCTATAATTTTATCGCCGGTATTAAACCCCCCCGCCCCCAGGGATATAGTGTTGCTGTCTATAACCAAATAAGTGTTGACCTCTGGTGTTTTTTGAATTAAGTAAGCTTCATTATCATTTAAAACCGTTTTTTCAATAATATACCCTTCTAATTTTAAGAACCTATTATCATTTTGCCCATTATCGCTGGCACAAAATATATTTGAAAAAACCAGGGCCAAGCATAAAAGTGTATTCACAAATTTTTCCTCCCAAAGCTTTAAATACTATGGCAAATAAATATAAGCATAAAGGCGATTTTTAAAAAGAAATTAAAAATCGCCTTTAGCTATCAAGGTTAAAGCAAATAATTATTGATATATTTGTGCTATCTGGCCATCAAATGCTTTTGTCAAAAAATCAATTGGGACATAAATTTTGCCATAACGTTCAACAGGGTTAGCATCAAGCATATATGTTTCCCCTCCAACCGTTACTGAAGGGTGCCCCACTAAAAAATGAAATAAGTTATTTATACCAACAGTGTTTGTTTGCCGGTCATAATACATATTTAAATTCATTGGCTTTATTGCATCTTCAAGTGGGACCATAGTAACACCATTTTCTGTTTCATAAGAGTCGCTGCCCACTTGGTAGCTGCCAGATGCCGAACGGGTTTTTGATTTAGAGCGTGCCCCGCCCGTGGCCGTGCCTAATTTATTATACACAACTATTTTTCTTGCATCCGCTATTTTTGAATTGCTTTCTGAATCATAAAAAACCAAGAGCTCTTTGCCATTAATATCGCCACTAAAAGCGTTGCCATTTGAAGATATTACAGAAGGGCTATTATTTAAATTAAGGGAAAGCCCCCTATCCCCACTAATAAGCTCATCGTCAAATTTTGACAAGGCTATATTGGAGCCCTTTACGTCTTTAGTAATTGCTTTAGCTTTAAAACGGTAATTATTACTATCATTAGTTGAGGAATCATAAACAACTACCATATCCTCGCCATAACCCAATTTTTCAGTGCCTGTTGACATAGTATCGTTATCCATTAAAAATTTTACTGTCTGCCCAACTAAATTTGTTAACGAAAGATATTTTTTATTATAACTGCCTGAATTGCTTGAGGTTTTCGCTTTGCCGCGGAATGTCCGGTATTTTGTGTTATTTTTAGCCCTAGTTTCTGAACGTGTGCCCGCCCCAGTTTTTTTTGATTCCCCCGACATTGCAATCGAACCCGGGCTACTTGCGCCACTGGTTATTTCTTCACTATCGCCAGAATCTTCACCATTATTGTGGGTAGTCCAGTAATTATAAGTACCATATTGTAAACCATCCGTAGTTTCTGTTATGCCAAGCTGCCTGGCTTCGGCCCCAGTTAACCCAGATACAGGGTCATATTCATAAATTTGCTCACTAACCTCTGTTTGCCCTAAATCTGTACTTGTATCAGAAGTGCTGGCAGCATCAGCATTATCTTCCGGGCTAACGGACCTAAAGCGCCGGTTATAAATATTTTCATACATCCCTTCTGTAGTTGCCCCGCTAACATTATCTTCTATCGTAGCTCCACCATTTTCTATTGTTGTATCCGAATTATCTTCTATTGTAGTGTTAACGCCGTTATTTTCTATTGTATTTGTGCCTGAATTGTCTTCTATTGTGTCCTCATCTACATTATTTTCTATAGCGCTGCCGCCAGTACCGCCTAATGAATTTTTGTCTTCCACCATACTGCCATAAACCGCCGAATTTGATATAAAAGCCAAGCTAATAGCTAAAAAAATCAATTTTTTCATGCATACTCTCCTTTAAAATAAAATTTTCAAACCTACATTTTAAAAACTTCAGCATTTGTATACGCGGGTATTGCTTTTAAAACCGCTATAGTTATATTATTTACAATTATTGATGTAATATTCTGTAGATTTAAGTAATTAAATAGAGCTAAGCCAAAGAAGCCGCATATATATAATTTCTGTACAAATTATCTATACCCAGGAATGTTTTTCTAAATTTAATTATAATACATGTGCTTCATAAAAATATAGTATAGGCACAGTCATCTTAAGCCGATATTAATCATGGAAATATTAATATCGCAAACCTAGCTTGCTTTGGTGTTTTGCACGCTGAAAATGTAGGTACGCCCGCAGTTGGTTAGTAGCCTATAAAATTTCAGCCCTTTTGGGTGTGATTAAAAATATTTCCCACAGTTTAACAAAACATTTATGACAACCGGGAGAATAGCTTATGCGAATTATTTCCTCTATATTTCCAAAACCACAAGTACCCGAAGAACTTAGGGAATATTGCGCAAATGAGGCAAGCAGGTCCAACCGCTCAAAATTTAAAAACCTGGCACCCATTATTATTGTTGCTGTAGCGCTTATCCTTGCTGTTTATTTATATAGTGCTGTAAGGGAAGGCCTGGACCAGTCATTATTAATATATATTTTAACCGACGCCATTTATTTGGTTATTTTAGTTATTACCTTTTTGCTTAGCAGGTCCAAAAGGTATGCATATGAAAAACGGTTCAATATTGTTTTACAGTCCGCCTTTTTAGTTACATTAATTTGGACGATAATATTGAGTATGTTGGACAGCAATATGACGTGTTATATCATGGCTGCCCTTTTATTCCCCATAGCATTTGTAATCAAATTTAATGTATACTTAATTTTGCTGCTATCCGCCCTAGCCCCGCTGCTTATTATGATGCCCTTCACAAAAATGGAAGGCTTTACCCTTTTATTAAATTATATCAATACCCTTTTTGGGAGTTTTCTGTCAATCTATATGTGTAACGCGGTGTACACTTCATCTATGGAAAGTATTTCTAATAAGAAATTAATAGAAATAAAAAATGCTGAATTGAGCAATTTAGTTGTTAAATTAATGGACTTATCTGAAACAGACGCTTTGACAGCACTTTTAAACCGCCGCAAATTTAATGAGATAATAGAGTCGGAATGGAAAAGGGCTTTGAGGAGCGCTTCGGGCTTAGTGTTTATTTTATTTGACATAGACTACTTTAAAAATTATAACGACACATATGGCCACTTAAAAGGCGATGAATGTTTAGTCCAAATTAGTAAAACTATAAAGGAGGCATTCAGGAGGTCAGATGAATATGTTGCAAGGTATGGCGGCGAAGAGTTTGCTATCATAATGTCAAATTCCAGTAAAGAAGAAGGGCAGCTGGCTTGTAAAAGGCTACTTAATTCCATTTCTGAACTTAAAATACCCCATAGGCAGTCAAAGGTATCGGATATTGTAACCCTTAGCGCCGGAATGGTAATGGTAACCCCCGCAATTGGGGACAGCCTTGAAGATTATATCAATAAAGCAGACATGGCCTTATACGAAGCTAAAAAAGCCGGGCGCAACCGCTATGTTGTATGGGGCAGTAAAACAAGTATAAAAAACTTATAAATGGAAGCAAACTAACTTGGCTATTTTTTGCCCCTGTTTGCTTCCATTATTTTTTTTATTATTTCAAATTTGCTTATTATAAAAACATAGCTATCTTTTTTATGGGGGGTTATGCATTGGCTGCAATCCTTCACCATATTTTTAGTGTATGAAAAGCCGCCGCCACATTTTTCATCCAGCATATATAGTGGGCAAAAACAAAATAAGCAGTTAAATTCTTCCGGCCATTTTGTATCATGGCAAGGAAAATACTCACATGCCTTGTTTTGAAAAAAAGAATACGCATTAAATTTTTCATCCACTTCCATACCACCATCCCCTACTAAAAACAATTTTAATTATATAATAAACCGGCTTATCCACAAAAAAAACTGCACAAATTTAATTGTGCAGCCTTTCATCGTAACTATTGTAATTGGTCCTCTGTATAATAAGTCGAATCAATTAATATTTCTTTGTAGTTATTTACGTCAACAGAAACAGGGTCGCATAAAAATGAAGGTACTACTTTTACGCCATTGTCATAAGTTTCAGTGTCATTAACTTCTGCTTCGCCGCCGTTCAATATAGCTTCTACCATTTGGACTGTTTTTTCTGCAAGGGTCCTTGTGTCTTTAAACACAGTCATAGTCTGTTCGCCAGCAATAATAGATTTGACAGAAGGTATTTCAGCGTCTTGGCCAGTTACAATTGGCAAAGGCTTATCTGCAGAGCCATAACCTACTGATTTTAAAGATGATAAAACACCAATGCTAATGCCATCATATGGCGATAAAACTGCATGGACATCGTCAGATGTATAGTGTGCGCTTAATATATTATCCATACGTTGTTGTGCGGTAGCACCATCCCACCTTAAAGTAGAGACTGTATCCATACCTGTCTGCCCGCTTTTAATTACTATTTTGCCCGAATCAATATAAGGCTGTAAAATACTCATCGCGCCATCATAGAAGAAATAAGCGTTATTATCATCTGGTGAGCCACCAAATAATTCTACGTTAAATGGGCCCTCTGCATTTTTAAGGTCGAGTGACTCTTCTATGTATGTGCCTTGTAAAACGCCTACTTGGAAGTTGTCAAATGTTGAATAATAAGTAACATGCTCACTGTTCCTAATCAAACGGTCATATGCAATTACTTTAACATTATTGTCGTTTGCTTGGGATAAAACATCTGTAAGGGCTTCGCCGTCAATTGAAGCTATAACAAGTACGTTCGCGCCTTTTGTAATCATATTTTGCAACTGGGAAACTTGGGCTTCTACATTATCTTCAGCATATTGTAAATCAACAGTATAACCTTTAGCCTCAAGTTGCGCTTTCATGTTGTCGCCGTCTTGGATCCATCTTTGAGATGATTGGGTAGGCATCGCAACGCCAATTATTTGCCCACCGGCTGGGGCCTCTTCACTAGCTTCACTAGTTTCAACAGCCGCGCTTGTGCTTGGTTCAGGGTCTGCTGTGCTTTCTGCCGTGCTTCCGCATGCTGCAAGGGATAACGACATCACTGAAGCCAGTGCCAATGCTATAAATTTTTTCATACTTAAAGCCTCCTATTAAAATTCACATTTTTTGATACGTTTAGATTTTTCAATTAATATTTTTTGGCTTTTTATCTAAAGGATAAATGCCATGCTGCAGCAACATTTTATAAGCAAATGGCATTTTCCAATAAACCTAATTTTTTTAAATGCATGTAAAAATTATTTTGGCGAAGATTTTGACCGCGAGTAAATATCAAATGTAACTGCTGTTAAAAGCACAAAACCTTTTATTACCTGCTGCCAGTCAACGCTAACGCCCATAATAGACATACCGTTATTAAGTACACCCATAACAAGGCCGCCGACAATAGCGCCGACTATCGTACCTATACCGCCAGAAGCAGACGCGCCGCCAATATAGCAGGCCGCTATCGCGTCAAGCTCATAACCGTTTCCAGCCTTAGGTGTAGCCGCATTAAGCCTCCCTGCCACAACAAGCCCAGCAAAAGCTGACAACAAACCCATATTTGTATATACCCAAAACATAACCTGTTGGGTTTTTATACCCGACAGCTTAGCAGCCTTCTCGTTCCCGCCGAGCGCATATACATGCCTCCCTGCAATTGTCTGCCCTGCTACAAAAGAATAAATAATAATAAGCAAAGCCATGATTATCAAGATTATTGGCAAACCATTATATTGTGCAAGCCTATATGTAATGACATTAATCGCTGCCACAATAACTGCTATTTTTATAGCCATATAATGTATAGGCGAAACCTCAAAATTATATTTAATTTTATTATTGCGTGTAACTACTTCAAAAAATATGAATAAAATAGAAACCAGGGCCCCACCTAAAATAGATAATGTATTTAGCCCGCCAACTTTCAAGCCTTTCATCAAAAAGCCCGATGCTATAAATTGAAATGATTCATCAAAAGGCGCAATTGTCTGCCCTTTAAGGATTACCATTGTCAACCCGCGAAAAATAAGCATACCGCCTAATGTAACTATAAACGCCGGGATCTTAACATAAGCAATAAAAAAACCTTGAAAAGCCCCAACAAGTGCACCAATCAGTAAAGAAAGCACAACAGCCATCCAAACCGGCATATTCCAATTAACCATAAATACCGCTGAAACTGCCCCAACAAAAGCTACCACAGAGCCAATTGAAAGGTCTACGTTCCCAGTTATTATACAAAACAGCATCCCTACAGCTAGTATGAGTACATAGGCGTTCTGCATAATAATATTTGATACATTCATCGGTTTAAACAGGATGCCCCCTGTTGTAATACCGAACATTATAATTATAAAAACTAGCGCGATAATCATCCCATACTGGCGTAAATTTATAGAAAAACCCTTACTTTTCATATTTTATGAAGCCTCCCTACTGCTGCGTAAAATAGCGCGCATAATATTTTCCTGGCTGAGCTCCCCTTCATTTAGCTCTTCAACAATCCTGCCTTCATTGATAACATAAACCCTATCGCTCATTCCTAAAAGCTCCGGCATATCTGAAGAAATTAATATTATCGATTTCCCTTGCGAAGCCAATTCATTTATGATTTGATAAATTTCATATTTAGCCCCGACATCAATACCCCTTGTTGGCTCATCTAAAATTAATATATCCGGTTCCGACATAATCCATTTGCTTAATACAACCTTTTGTTGGTTCCCGCCGCTTAAGCTGGCTACAAGCTGGTTTATGCCAGAAGTTTTAATTTTAAGTTTGTCCCTATAAGTTTCTGATTCACGGATCTCTAAATTCTGGTTTATAACACCCCGTTCACTTATCTTGCTTAAATTAGGCAAAGTAATATTTTCCCTAATCGAATTTATTAGAATAAGGCCATAATTCTTCCTATCTTCCGAGACATAAGCAATGCCATTGCTTATAGCTGCCCCAACAGAGTTCAGTTTAACTTTTTTGCCATTTATAAATGCTTCGCCAGAAATCTTTTGGCCATAACTTTTACCAAAAATACTCATAGCAAGTTCAGTCCGCCCAGCACCCATTAAACCGGCCATACCTAAAACTTCGCCTTTTTTTAAATGGAAGCTGACGTCAGAAATTACTTTTTCATGTTCATTTTCCGGGTTAAAAACATTCCAGCCTTTTATCTCAAAAACAGTCTCAAGTATATTGCTGTCCCTTTTTGGGTAACGGTCTACAATTTCACGCCCAACCATACCTTTTATAATCCGGTCCTCTGTAATTTCTGCCCTATCAATTGTCTCGATAGTTTGCCCATCCCTAATAATTGTCGTTGAATTACACACCTTTGTAATCTCGTTTATTTTATGCGATATTAATATAGATGTAATACCTTTTTCCTGCAGCCCGCATAAAAGCCCAAGCAATTTATTGCTTTCCTCATCATTAAGCGCGGCTGTTGGCTCGTCTAAAATAAGCAGCTTAACATCTTTAGAGAGCGCTTTCGCTATTTCCACAAGCTGCTGTTTGCCAACCCCAATGCTCGAGATAAGCGTATTCGGGTTTTCAGAAAGGCCCACCATTTCTAAAAGCCCTTTGGCTTTTGACCTGGTTTTATTCCAATCAATAATAGCCTTGCCGCCTTGCTCATTACCCATAAAAATATTTTCTGCTATTGATAGGTAAGGCACAAGTGCAAGTTCTTGATGGATAATGACTATGCCTTCCTTTTCACTGTCCTTTATATTTTTAAAAGTAACTTCTTTGCCTTCAAATATGATAGTCCCGCTGTAACTGCCATATGGGTAGACCCCACTCAAAATATTCATCAATGTGGACTTCCCTGCGCCATTTTCACCACATATAGCGTGTATTTCATTGCGCTTAACGGCAATATTAACATTGCTAAGGGCTTTCACGCCAAAAAAATCTTTATCAATATTCTTCATTTCTAAAATAATATCTGACATAACGCCCACTCCTATAAAATTATTCTTGTGGTTTCGTATTGTTTCGAATAGATTCGTTTTTGTTTATTTATGTTTGATATGTTAACATAGCCCAACCTTTTTGTCAACACTATGCACAAAAAAATAATCATATTTTCTTTTTTGTATTCATAATGCCTATACGAAAAATTCAAAATGTTTGAATGATTTCGAATTTACTATCTTGCACAACCTGATTGCTTTGGCCTATACTTACTCTATCTAACTTATCTAAACGGGTTTGCTATAGTATAAACATAAAAAGGAAAGTGGTTATTTTGTTTGCTGCCGAGAGACTAAAAGTCATTAAAAATTTAATATTGGAAAAGAAGCAAGTTGAAGTTAATACATTAAGCCAGCTTTTAAATGTCTCCGAGGTAACGATAAGGCGCGACTTAGAAAAATTAGAGTCTAATGGTTTTTTAGTAAGGGCCCATGGCGGTGCAATCTTAGCAGAATTTGCTGGGGCAGACCCCAAAGCCGGGCTTTTAAGCCAACCAGGGTTTGATGAAGAGCTTGACGATATTGCGGCAATCGCCGCAAGGATGATTAACGATACTGATGTAATCATGCTGACCGACGGCGTAATTAATAATTATATTGCAAAAAAATTAATAAACAAAAAAAATTTGACTGTGCTCACTAATGATATATCTATTTCGCTTACGCTCTCAGGGTACCCATTTTTAAATGTCATTTTGCTTGGCGGGGTTATTGACATCCATTCCAGGGCTGTATTCGGGGCTTTGACCAATTCTAATATCCAAAGGTTTTTTGTGAATAAATTATTTATAGAAATAGAGGGGATTACAGAAAATATGCAGTTCACAGCCCAGACCCCTGAAAAAGCAACATTAATACAAGAAGCGCGGAACAATTCTTCAGAAAACATTATTGTTGCACCCCCAAACGCTTTTATGAAGGCTTCGTTTTATAAAGTAGGCGATTTGCGGATGGCCGATAAAATCATAACCTCGCCGAATATACCCGATAGCCAAAAAAATTATATCTTTAACCAAAATATAAAATTGTATACAAGCATAAACCTTTTCGAGGGAAGTGTCTAATATATGTCAAACCCAATTATAGAATTGAAGGGCATAACAAAAATCTTTAGCAAAGAATTTACGCTTGAAAATATAAACCTCAACCTATACCCTGGCGAAGTCCATATAATTACAGGGGAAAATGGTTCTGGAAAAACAGCAGTCATGAAAATTATCTGTGGCATTGAAAAGCAGGACTCAGGCAGTGTATTTATTAATAATAGGGAAATCTCTTTAAACAGCATTTATGAAGCGAAGAAAGAAGGCATCCTGTACATTATGCAGGATACAAACCTTTATTATAATCTGAGTGTTGCGGAAAATATTTTTTTTGATAAGCTGAGCGGTTTTAAAAACCTATTAGGCATAAACTATGCCCATTTATTTTTTGACTGCCAGCGGCTTTTTGATGAATTGCAAATCAAAATTGATATTTTCTCAAATGTCCAAAAACTTGGGCTTGCGCAAAAACAGCTTATCGAACTCGCTAAAGCTTACGTTTCAAATGCTAAGATTATAATTTTTGACGAGCCCTCGTCTGCCTTCACAGACTCAGAAACAGAAATACTGTTTTTTATAATAAATTATTTAAAATCTAAAGGGATCTCTATTTTTTATATTTCGCACAGGCTTGACGAAATTGTGCGCATTGGCGACAGGATAAGCGTTTTGCTCCAAGGGCGCCTGGTTGGCACAAAAACTGTAGCTAAAGAGATGAAGCGCGATGTTATTAAAATGATGACAGGGCTTACATTTGACCAAAGGTACCCAAAAATAAAATCGAACATAGGCAAAGCCATATTAGAAGCCAAGCACCTTTCATCACAGAATATCTTAAAGGACATAAACTTTTTTTTACGGAAAGGCGAGATTTTAGGTATAGCAGGTTTGGCAGGCTCCGGGAGGTCATACCTTGCTAATTGCCTATTTGGTGCCATAAATGATTATCTAGGCGATATTTTTATATTTGGCGAAAAGAAAAACCCGAAAACACCATCTGATGCATTTAAGTCAGGCATCATCCTTTTGCCTGAAGACCGCATAGAATGTGCAGTCTATGAAAATTTTGATGCTTTGTTTAATTTAACCGTAATGTCGCTCCGCCGTTTTGTCGACAAATCATTAATAAACTTAGAGATGCTTGAAGACACGGGCAAGGGTTATATCGAACGTTTCTCTATAAAACCGGAAGGGATAAACCACCCGCTTACCCATTATAGTGGCGGCAACCAGCAAAAATTAATATTGTCCCGCCTAATTATGACCCGGTCAAGGATATTTATTTTAGACGAGCCAACACGCGGTATAGATATAGCTTCGAAAGTAGATATATATAACAGCATGAACGATATTATTTCTAAAGGCAGCTCAATACTTTTTATATCCTCTGAGGCCGAAGAGCTCCTTGGTATGTGTGACCGGATACTAGTCATGTCTAACGGCAAAATTGTAGCCGATTTATTGCCTGGCAAAACTACTAAAGAGCAAATCTTGTATTTCGCAACAATGTAAAGGAGCCACTATGTATAATAAACAAAAATTGCTTGCCCACATTACAGATAAAGATGAAAGGCTAGCCCTCTCAAAACTACTGGACTGTGCCCAGTCCGCCGAAAAAAAAGGCCAAGCTTTTAGCGGCTTTTACTATCCGGCTGTAATCTCAAAATTTATTGATATTATACGCCACTCACATAGGTATATTATTTATGGCGGATACCAGGATGCCGAACGGGTTATGGCCGGCTTCTATTCATTTAATGAAATAAATGAAAACATGTTCCCCATATCGGCTTTAAAGATTTCATATAACAATAAATTTACCAAAAGCTTAACCCACCGTGATTTTTTAGGTTCAGCCCTAGCATTGCAAATTGACCGTTCAAAAATTGGGGACATACTAATTTTCCCCGATTATGCAATCATGCTTGCCCATGCTGAAATCTCCGGCTTTATAATAAGCAGCCTAGAAAAAGTCAAAAATGCCACTGTGTCTGTAGAATTGCTTGAAGGCAGTTTTGAGCCCCCGGCAAATACTAACACAGCCGAGAAAAAATACACAGTTGCATCGCTAAGGCTTGACACAGTAATCAGCCAAGTATTTAATATGTCACGGGCAAAATCGGCAGAATATATTGCTTCAGAAAAAGTTTTTATAAATTGGGCCCTAACCACCTCAACATCAAAACAAGTATGCGGGGGCGATATTATAACCGTTAGGGGCATGGGCCGGATAAAACTATTAGAGGTTATGGGGAAAACAAAAAAAGATAGGGAAAGTATTAAGGCCCGCCTATACTAAAATAAATTATTTATAACTCAAAACTACAATAGGAGTGTAACTATGGTTAAAATTTTAATTTCTTGCCCAAACGGGGCCGGCACAAGCCTTATGGCCACAATAACCGCTGAAAAAGTAGTAAAAATGGTTGGCCTAGATGATAGTGTAATCCACCACTGCCCAATTTCAGAAGGCAAGTCTATATCCACCCAATTTGATTTGATAATTTGCCCAATAAATTTTGCCCCAATGTTTAAAGAAGCAGAAGAAAAGGGGGTAATAATTGTAGGGCTTAGAAACGTTATGTCCCAAAAGGAAATGTCTGAGAAAATTATTTCTTCAGGGATACTAAATAAGCAATAACCGGCTTGTTCAGTAACTCCTTTTGCAACCTATTTTTAATGGCCGCATTAAGCCTTTAAAAATAGGTTGTTTTATGTATACCCACATATAGCCCGGTTTACTTTTGAACCAAGTTTTTATGGCGTAAAAGTAAAAAAACAAAATTTATGGTATAAAAATACTTAATTACAACAATACTAAGGTTGTAGGGAAGACTTCCCAATACTATCTAACGAAAGGAGATATTTAAAATGGATAACAAAAATTCCAACTCTAAAAACAGTAACCAAAACAATGTTGAGTTTGCTGAAGAAATGAACATGGACAAAAAAAACTCAAATAAATCTAAGTAGTACAGAAGGCATTGGGCAGTTATAGCCCCAATAAGGCCCCAGTATACTGGGGCCATTGTAGTAAATTTATTTTTAATATTATCTTGAAAGGTGGCTTTAATATGGCAAAAACTAACGATAACAACGATAGTACACACCGCACCGGTGATATGCAATATCAAACAGGCGACCCACTCACTAAAAAAAGGCAAGGCCAAGATACTAAAAAAGACAGTGAGGGCGATCGGGATAATGAATTAAGATAGCCGATAGAAGGTTTTCCCTAGTTTTTTAACTTACAAAGGGCCCCTACAAAACAAATTGTAGGAGCCCCTTTTTTGAATAATTAAAAAAAGCGCGAGACGGGATTCGAACCCGCGGCCCTCGCCTTGGCAAGGCGATGCTCTACCACTGAGCCACTCGCGCA
>JAITVM010000232.1 GCA_031285815.1 Clostridiales bacterium
AGGTGACGGTTTTAAAGAGCTGTTTAAAAATTTGGGTGCTGATAAGATTATTAATGGCGGGCAGACTATGAACCCAAGTACAGAAGATATCCTTTTGGCAGTGGAAAATATTAATGCTAAGAATATTTTTATACTGCCGAATAACAAAAATATTATCCTGGCAGCAGAACAAGCAAAAAAACTTTCAAATAAAAATGTTGTTGTATTACCGACAAAAACTATACCAGAAGGCGTTTCTGCCATGATAAATTTTGTTAATACAATGAGCCTTGATGAAAATATTGAGGTAATGTCCGAATCATTTGCTGAACTGATAACAGGCCAGGTTACTTATGCCGTTAGGAATACAAGCTTGGATGGCTATGAGATATCCGAAGGGGATATCCTTTGTATGAAGGGCGGCAAGATAAACAATGTATCAAAAGATGTTATGTCGGGCACAAAAGAACTTTTAATGGGTATCATTAATGAAAATTCGGTATTGGTATCCATTTATTTTGGACAAGAATCTGAAGAAGCTACGGCAAGCGATTTGGCCGGGTATATTATTGAACAGTACCCAAACTGCGAAGTAGAGGTTTATTCAGGTGGGCAGCCGCTATATTATTATTTGATATCTGTAGAGTAGTTTTGGAATTTTAGTTTATAAAGAGGCCGCGCTTTGCGCGGTTTTTTCGTGAAGCGCTGTAGTGGTACAGGTTAAATGGGTTTGTTATGTTTTGATAAAGTTAAGGGGGATAAAATGTTTTTGGATGACCCAATCTCAAAAATAAAAAATATAGGTGAAAAAAGGGCGCTACTTTTTAGTAAACTAAATATTTTTACAGTAAGGGGGCTAATCGAGTATTACCCGAGGGATTATGAAGATAGGGGGAATATAAAAAAAATAGATGAATTGATAGCCGGCGAAAGCAACGCATTTATTGGCAAAGTGGTTAGCCCTGCTGAAAACCTTTTAATTAATGGCAAAAAGATAACTAAACTTATATTTAAAGATGAAGCCGGTAAACTAGAAATTATTTGGTTTAATATGTTTTTTTTGAAAAATGTTTTTGTTAAAGGGCAGGAGTATATTTTTTATGGCAAGGTTACAGATAAATTTGGGAGGCTTAGGGTTGAGTCGCCGGAGTATGAACTGGTTTCAGGCGGGGGGCTGGTTAATGCTGGGCGGATTGTCCCGGTTTATAGTTTAACCCACGGGCTTTCACAAAAATTTCTGCGCACAACAATAAATTATGTTTTAGAAAATATTGAAGATGATATAGCTGATGTTATGCCAAATTATATCCGTGAAAGATACAGCCTTATGGATAAAAAGCCAGCCATTACAAATATTCATTTCCCTGAGTCGGAAAGCGCTTTTTTTAAGGCTAGGGGGCGTTTGGTTTTTGAAGAGCTTTTCTTTATGCAGGCATCGCTAATTAAATTAAAAGGTTATATAAAAAACAGGGTAGATGGCTTGGTATTTAAAGAAGTTGACATAAGCACCCTTGATTTGCCGTTTGCCTTAACAAATGCGCAGGAAAGGGCCCTGGCTGAAATTATATCAGATGAAAAAAGCGGCTATGCTATGAACAGGCTGGTACAAGGTGACGTAGGCTCGGGGAAAACTGTTATAGCTTTAATAAGTGCCTATGTTGCAATTAAAAACGGCTACCAGGTTTGTTTAATGGCACCAACGGAGGTCTTGGCAAACCAGCATTTTATTTATTTTAAAGGGTATTTTGATAAGCTGGGGATAAAAACTGAATTGCTGGTAGGCTCCCTAACAAAAAGGCAAAAAAATTCTATTTATTTTAATATTGAGTCCGGCTTTACCAAAATGATAATAGGCACCCATGCCATTATACAAAGCGGGGTTAGGATGAAGAATTTAGGGTATGTTATTACTGACGAGCAGCACCGCTTTGGGGTGGGGCAGCGCAGGGATTTAACGCTAAAGGGAAATAACCCACATGTCTTAGTTATGACGGCTACACCAATACCGAGGACATTAGCCCTTATTTTATATGGTGATTTAGATATCTCTATTATTGATGAAATGCCGCCGGGCCGGCAAAATATTGATACTTTTTTTGTTACAGGCAAATATTTGCCTAGGGTACATAATTTTATCCGGGAAGAAGCGGAAAAAGGCAGGCAAATATATATTATTTGCCCTTCTATTGATGGTGAAAACGAACAGCTTAAATCTGTCTTATCTTATACCGAGGTTTTGGCTAAAGAATTGTCGCCACTTAAAGTAAACTGTTTACATGGGAAAATGAAACAGGATGAAAAAAATTTAATCATGGATGGGTTCTCAAAAAACTTATTTTCTGTTTTGGTTTCTACTACTGTAATAGAGGTTGGCATAAATGTTAAAAATGCTACGCTAATCATTATAGAAAATGCCGAGCGCTTTGGCCTTTCCCAGCTTCACCAGCTTAGGGGCAGGGTAGGGCGCGATAGCCACAAGTCCTATTGCATACTAATATCAGACACAAAAAATAAATACTCTAAACAAAGGCTTCAAATGATGGTCCAAACAAACGATGGCTTCGCAATTTCTGAAATGGATTTAAAATTACGTGGGCCGGGAGAATTTTTTGGATTAAAGCAGCATGGTATACAAGAGCTTAAAATTGCCAATATTTATAAAGACATGGAAATACTAAAACTTGTTTCTGAGGCCGTAAATATTGATTACAGTTTACTAAGCAACGAAGAAATAGTACGGCTGGACAATGAGCTATGCAAAATTTTGGATTATGAAAGTAATTCTGTATTTCTATAGGGTGGGATCAATTAATAAAATTGATTTCCCTGTAATTTTCTAGGATTTCAATTGATAAATTCACTAATAAATGCTAGAATTAGTAATAAGCCGTAGGTTTTTTAGTTTATTAGGGGAATTATTTAGAATAAAATGGGCCGGCAAATGCTTTTGCCGCCGTGCCCACTCTTTAAAAAAGTAGGTGGGTCATAATGGGGTTTTCGGATAAGTTAATAATTGGCGGCAAGTTAAAAAGCCCAGGGGAAATTATTGAAATATTGAAGGAGGGTACCCGGGTTTTTGGCGTTTATTTGATTTGCATAAACAAAGGTGCCAAAAATATTTTTGAAATAATTAGCTCGGTTGAATTTAGTAAGCCTATATATACGGGGAAAGATTACTTGGTTATAGGGGTAGCTGAAAATAAAAAAGAAGCAGCCGCAATAATTGAAAGCTTGTTAAAAGAATATTACTCTGCACCCAGAAACGAACCGTTAAAAAAGTATTTTTTGAGAAAGTATTAAACCTAATTAGGGGTTTAGTTTAAGCATGGAAGGATTTATTTATGGCTATCAAATGGTTAGTGGCAAGTTTAAGCACTTTGTGCCTTTTCGTGTTAATTTGTTGTTTGTCTATACAAATCCCAACTTTTAACCTTGATTTTTACAAAAAAGAATATGTTAAATTAAATACTGCTGAAAATATGAAAATGGATGAAGGTGGGCTACTTCAAGTAACAAATGAATTATTGTCATATATGAAAGGTACACGCAAGGATTTAATTGTACAAGCAACAGTAGCAGGCCAAGGGCGTGAATTTTTCAACCAGCGGGAGGTCAGCCATATGGCTGATGTAAAAAACTTATTTGCATATGGTTTTTTGGTACGTAACCTATCCGCTATAATTTTTGTGCTGACCGTAGCCTTTTTTGGGCTTAGGGCGGAGGGCAACCTAACAATATTTGCTAGGGCATATATACTTGGTTTTTTAGGGGCAATTGCTTGCCTTTTGATACTTGGTTTTATTATTTCAACAGATTTTAATAAATACTTTACTATATTCCACGAGATTTTTTTTACAAATGAATTATGGGTGCTGGACCCAAATGTAGACCTTCTTATAAATTTAGTGCCATTACAATTTTTTATGGACATCGCAAAATACATAGCTGTAACCTTCGCCCAATTAACGGCTGGAGTATTGTTTTTAAGCTATATTTACCTCAAGTTTTTTAGGGCGGGTTAAAATTTCTATAGTTATATAGAGGTGGTGGTGCTTTTGTTTCTGGCTGTTTTATTGGCAATACTAAAATTTATTTTATACTTTGTGCTTATTAGCTTAGCAATTATTTTTATAGTATCCTTAATTATTTTAGTTTCTGCTATAAAATATGATGTCCATATAAAAACCAGCGATTTGTTTACAAACCCTAAGGGTACCATGGCGAGGGTTAATGTTAGCTGGCTTTTTGGTATATTGAAGCTTAAAATTGTGTATATTAAAAATAAACTCAAAACACAGGTCTTTGTTTTTGGGCTCTGTGTCAACAGGAAAAGGCGTAAGGGCAAAAATGCAAAAGAAGGGTTGGATTATGAAAACACAGAGGTTACAATTGCCTCTGATGACCCAAAACTAAAAACCAGGGCAGAACCCCAGGGCGGTGTGGAAAATAAAAATATAGAAATTAAAAATATATAAGCTAAAAATATAGAAGCACAAAAAATTGGGCATGATGCAAAAACAGAAAAAACAAAAAATATAAAACCCAAAAAAGTAAAAAAACAAAAAAGCCCAAAAATTAAAAAATATAAATCAGAAAGTATATTAAATAGGTTAAAGTATGCGTATAATTATCCGGATAGGAAAAAAATAACCGATAGTTTTTTTAGAATGGTAAAGCGTATATTTAAGCACCTGAAACCAAAGTATTTTAAATTGCGGGTAATGCTTGGGATGGACGACCCTTGCTTGACAGGGGAGATAGTTGGCGCGGCCGCAGTATTTTCTGGTGTTTTTCACAAAAATATATTTTTAAAAGGGAACTTTTTAGAAAAGGAAGCAATTGTTAAACTAGGCGTAAATGGCCGGGTTAGGCTAGGCTCGTTTTTAGTATCGGCAATTAGGTTTATTTTTTATATCCCCGTAATGAAAGCAATTGTTAAGCTAGTAAAATATTACTTTAAACTTAATAAGCAGAAAAAAATTCAAGAGGATATTTAGAGTGGATGAAAGGGGCTATATATATGGAATCAGGAGTTTCGAGTAGCTTAAACATTTTATTTAATAAGATGGAGAATTTTGTTACAACAAAAACGGTGGTTGGTGAGCCAATTACTATAGGCGGGGTTATAATTTTGCCACTTATAGATGTATCATTTGGGGTTGGCGCTGGCGGCGCACTGATCAGAAATGATACTGAGGCTAAGGAGAAATCAGATATTGACACTAACGGGGGCGGCCTTGGCGCAAAAATAACACCTTCGGCTGTTGTAGTGATATCTTCCGATGGCAATGTGTCTACTGTAAATTTGAAGAACCAGGATAGTGTAAGCAAGCTTATTGATATGGTGCCAACAATAGTAAGCAAATTAAATTTTGGCCCGTTTAGCAAAAATAAAAAAGGTGAAGATAATAAAACAGAAGTTAAATTTGAAGAAAAGATATTCGATGAGAATGGTAAATTAGTAGAGAAGAAAAGTGTTGAAAAACAAATTTATGACGACGAAGTCTAAGGCTTTGTGGCTGTTGCAGATCATTAACTTGATATGCACGGCCTTTTTTTATGTTAAGTTGGCACTGTAACGAGTTTTCTGTAAAATAAATCAACCACGATAAGTATTTATATAAATTATAGCATAGCTTGCCAGTCAAGGTAAGGTGGAAGATTTTTCGGAACGTCTTAATCCGA
>JAITVM010000260.1 GCA_031285815.1 Clostridiales bacterium
CGTCCCTGGTTTTACCAACCCGTTCTAATTGTTCCGTCATATCGTTAAATGCTTCTGCGAGCATGGTAAATTCATCGTGGCCATATAATTCAATCCGCTCGTCCAGCCTACCTTCTGAGATCCGCTCGACCGCATCAAGGAAATTTTTTAAAGGGGAGATCATAATCCGGGCATTAAAATAAACCAAGACAGAAACAAATGCGCCAACAACCCCTATTATTAACATGAGGTTTCGGGTAATGCCGTTAAGCATGGTAAAATTATCGCTGACAGAAGCGACAATCAAAATGGCACCGTTTACTTTCTCGTTATTCATAATTGTAGCGGTTGCATAAATGGTTTGGCTATCATCATAAATTTCCCAAGTTGGTTTATTTAATAACGCAGACAATACCTCGGGCACAACATAAGTTTTTCCGGTTGCCGTTGAATTAGAGTCATAGAGGATATTGCAGCTTGTGTTAAATATAAATACCCTATAAACATTTTCTTGGTTAGTGAGGGTTTCAGTCCTAATTTCTGTATCCAGGCCCTGGTTAACAGTAGCCTGTTCGGTTTCTTTAAAAAAATAGTCCCCGTTTATCTCAGAAGCAAAAACTGTTGCTTTGCGGAGGTAATCGCTGCTGGATTTCTCAGAGAAAGATTTATCCAGTGTATTTGAAATTATAACTGTGCAAAGTATAAGCGGCCCTATGCTAATAAGTAAATATGTTAAAATTAGCTTCCATCGTATACCGAAAATAAATTTCCTTTCAAAAAAACTCTGTAGGTTAGATGTCGCTATTTTTTCGTTTAGGCTTTCAAAAAAAACTAATTTAGATAATATCTTATCCGGCTTATTGGAAGTAATAGCCAACACCCCATTTGGTATGAATGTAAGAAGGCTCGCTTGGGTTATCTTCTATTTTTTCACGCAGGCGCCTAATATGGACATCAACAGTCCTTGCGTCGCCTGGGTAATCATAGCCCCAAACCGTATTAAGGAGTGCCTCCCTATCATATACTTTTCCGGGGTTCTCCATAAGCAGTTCTAAAAGGTCAAATTCTTTCGCGGTTAAATTAGTTTCCTTGTCCTTAAGGAAAACGCGCCTAGAGTTAGTGTCTATCTGCAAATCGCGTATCTTAATTATTTTATCATTTTCTTCAGTAGAGCTGACTTTTTTTACGCTCCGCCTTAAAATAGCTTTAATACGCGCTTTTAATTCTAATATATTAAAAGGTTTTGTTATATAATCATCTGCCCCAAACTCAAGGCCCATAATTTTATCCATATCCTCACCTTTAGCTGTGGCCATAATAATTGGTACATTACTGAACTCACGGATTTGTTGGCAAACTTGGAGCCCGTCGATTTTGGGTAGCATAACATCTAAAACTATAAGGGAATAGCTGTCATCTCTAGCCAGTTTTAGGGCTTCTTCACCGTCATAAGCTACATCAACATCCATGCCGTCTTGATTGAGGCTAAATTTTATCCCTTTAACAATTAATTTTTCATCGTCTACCACTAAAATTTTATATGCCATTTTTCTCGCCTTTCCATATATAAATATATAAATTACCTAACAACAATTAGATCTTTAATTTTATCAAAGGTTTTATCGCCTATGCGGTCAACTTTTTTTATATCTTCAATATTTTCGAACCTTCCTTGGGCCTCGCGAAAATCTATAATATTTTGCGCGATTGTAGGGCCAATCGAAGGCAATGTGGATAAAAGCTGGCCATCGGCAGTATTAATATCTATTTTACCATCAGATGGTGCGGTTGTGTTAATAGTATTTGAAAAAGGGGCGATATTATTTTCAGCGTTTTCCGGCCCTGGCATTTCACCTATTTTGAAAACATGGATATGCTGCTCGTCAAATAATTTTTGGGCAAGGTTTACGTTTTCAGCATCAGCTGACCCTGTAAAACCCCCGGCTGCATCTATAAGGTCGGCTACCCTGCTGCCGGGGTTTAATTCATAAACATTAGGCTGGGTTACTTCGCCTGTTATATATACAAAAATATTTGGCTCATCTACAGGGGTATTTTCTGAACCTATAATGTCTGGCTCTGTATCGCCGGCAATTTTTGTTTCATAGCTAATAGTTCCTGCATTTTCATCTAAATTTGCGTTATCCGTAGTAGTCAATAATCCGGTCGAGTTAGTGGCATCATTATTAATTAGCAGTTGTTGGCTATCAGTCTGGTTTTTGTAAATAAAACCGAATAAAAATATGCATATAATGGAAACAATAAAGATTAAATGTTTTTTGTTATTCATATATTCCCCTCCTAATATATTTTTAACATGGTTTGTAATATAATAATTAATTAAGGCGAAAGCCCTATTTTTAATTTATTGTGTTTATGTTATACTACAGAAATAGCAAAGTTAAACATTTTATACCCAAGAGGGGCGATATTTTTACAGCCGTTAGCCTAAAAGTATGAGAATTTTACGGTATTACTAAATATTTTTTGAAGCAACGAAATTAAAATTTATATTATTTTAAAGAAGGCTCGGGATTTATGATTACGAATAAAAAAAGGCTTTGTATTTTATCAATTGTATTATATATGCTTTTTAGCAATTTTTCCATAGTAAAAGCAGATAATTTGCAAACTTTTGGCCAACCAGAAATTACTTCAGAAAGCGCTATTTTAATTGATGCGAAAACCGGGTTAATTGTCTACGAAAAAGACCCGCTGTCCAAAAGGTTCCCCGCAAGCATTACAAAAATTATGACAGGCCTCTTGGCTTTGGAGTATGCCGGGGATGATTTGGGGCAAAGGGTAACTATGTCATACAACGCTGTTTTTTCATTGCCCCCGGGTTCAAGCCATATAGCAATGAATGATGAAGAAACCTTATCGATGGATGAATGCCTGTATGCGATTTTTTTAGCGT
>JAITVM010000023.1 GCA_031285815.1 Clostridiales bacterium
TTACACCTTATTTAATAATTAGCGATAAAATGATTTATGCCCTCCAAATGGCGGCTAAACGTGGGGTAGACGTTAGGCTGATAACACCGGGCATACCCGATAAGAAAATTGTTTACCGCATAACCCGTTCATACTATAAAGATTTATTAAAAGACGGGATTAGGGTCTACGAATATAAGCCAGGGTTCCTCCATGCCAAAAGCTTTGTATGTGACGACCAAATTGCTGTTGTAGGGACAATAAACCTAGACTACCGTAGCCTATACCTCCACTTTGAATGTGCAACGCTTTTATATAAGTCCGGCTCAATAAAAAGTATAAAAAGTGATGTAACTTTAACTATGCTGGATTCCCAAGAAGTAAAACTTACTGATTGTAAACAAAGTTTTTGGGGCGAACTCTTTGATGCGGTGCTACACCTGTTTGCGCCATTAATGTAAACATGTTAAAAACCGGAATAGGTTTAATACTAACTAAAATATCTTTAGCCAACAAACTCCATAAACAGCTTTGTTGGCTATATGCTTGTTATACCCCCCCCATGCCTATCTGTGGCTAGATAGCAAACCCAGCTTGGCTTGGGGTAATTTAATTATTTTCAAGCAGCTTTTTAAGGAGCCCTTCATTTAGAAGGTGTACTGTCTCAAATTTACCATTATAAAATACTGCCCAGTTATTAAATACACATGGGGCTGATTTTGCCTTTTCCAAAGTGTCTACTTTAATTAATTCTAACGGGACAGATTTGTCTTTACAATATGCTTCAACCTGTTCAATGCAATTCGGGATATATGGGCACTGCATGCCGTAATAAATCGTTAACTGCTTGCTATCAATGGATTGCTTTTTTGCATTTTCTGTGAACTGTGGCTTCGTACCATCGAATGAAGCCGCCAAAAGCTCATATTCACTATCAATAGAATCTACAACTTCAAAGCCATATTTTTGCACAAATTTCTTTTCTGTAAGAAATGGCTTTTTCTTTTTTGTGCTGATCACACATACCCCACTTTTGCCTTGGCTTTTAGCATCATTTATGCAATAGCTAATGAGCTCTTTACCATACCCATTCCCTTTAAAACTGCCGGCAACCCAAAGGCAGTAAATATAAATGTAATTATCGCCAACAACTGGCACCCATGCATATTCTAACGGGGCGTATTCAATAAATACTTTCCCCTTTGCATTTAATTTTCTAAACACATGCCCTTCTTTAATCCGGTTAGAAATCCAAGCTTTTTTTATTTTAACGCCGTTTTGATGTTTTTTGTCTGCTATAGCGCAGCATATATGTTCGTTTTCAATATTATCTAATGTTAAGTTAACAAAACTTGTATCCATTTTATTGCCCCCATATAATATTTTATAATAAAATGCCATTTTTATTATACCATAACCAGTGTGATACATCTAAAAAAAAGCAATTGCCCGTAGCCATATTTCACCCGGGCATTGCCTTTCTAACAAATTTCCAGCAACTCTGAAAAATTTTTTAAATTATAATTGGCTAAATTAAATTTCGCGGCATCACCAATAGCCGCACTATCCATCCCTGCCGCTTTTGCCGCTTCAACGCCAGAAACCGCATCCTCCACCACAAGGCACACTTCTGCCCCTACCCCAAGAAATTGGGCCGCTTTTTGAAAAACTTCTGGGTGTGGTTTAGAATTAGTTATATCCTCACCATCCGATATGCTATCAAAATAATCATTAAGCCCAACTTGTTTTAATATAAACTTCGCATTTTTGCTGGAAGACCCTATCGCTAATAATATCCCCCCCGCACGTAAACTATCCATAGTATCTTTAACTTCTTTGCTGACGGCAGAAGGTGCCATATTTTTTAACAGCGATTTGTAAAGCTCGTTTTTTTCGTTTGCGTACTTAAGTTTTTCCGCATCTGTCAACCGGCCGTTATATTTCTCCAGTATAATTTCTAAACTCTCCATCCGGCTAACCCCCCTTAACCGGTTATTAATTGTTTCATCAAAATAAATACCAAGCTTATCCGCCAGCGCTTTCCATGCTTCGTAGTGATAATTATCCGTACTCAAAATAACCCCGTCTAAGTCAAAAATAACCGCTTTATATTTCATATGCATTACTGGCTGTATGCCAGCAGGTACACCCCTTTCATTGTATCTTTTAATTGGTTCTAATATTTTATTGCATTTAGGCATAGCCGTATATTATAATTTAAATAATTATTACAAAATAAAGGATGGTTGTCTTGATTACATTAAAAGATATAGCTAAAGAAGCAGGCGTAAGCTTAACAACAGTGTCGAATGTAATTAACGGCAAAAAAAGCAAAGTGTCACAACAGACAATAGATAAAATCCAAACCATCATCCAGCGCGAAAATTATATCCCAAGTATGAGCGCCCGGAGTTTGGCAAACAATTCTTCCAATATTATAGGGATTATAAATCAAGTCGTACCTAGTAAAGCCGGCAGTTTTCTTGGCGACCCTTTCCATAGCTCAATTATTGGCGGAATAGAAGAACGGGTCCGGGAGAGGGGCTACTTCCTTATGCTAAGGACAGTTGAAGACGGGAAATCCCTCGAACAGGTATGCCGTAATTGGAATTTAGACGGGCTTATCTTTACCGGCCTATTTGATGATAAATTTTTGGACGCTGTTATAAAATTAAATATACCTTTCGTCTTAATAGATAGCTATGTCAACAGGCCCGGAATTTTTAATGTTGGGCTCGAGGACCGGTATGGCGCCTATATCGCTACAAAATACCTATTGGATAAGGGCCATAGGCAAATCGCTTTTGCCTCGCCATATATAAAAAAAGGTGGCGTTTTGGAACACCGCCTCAATGGCTACAAAAAAGCATTAACTGAATTTAATATTAAATTTAACCCTTCACTTGTGTTTGAACAAGAAATAACTACGGACAATGGTATTAAGCTTGGCATCCGCCTTAGCCAGAACGAATCTATCACTGGGATTTTTGCATCCGCAGATATACTTGCGGCCGGGATAATGTCTGGCCTTAATGAAATGGGCGTTAGTATACCGGAAAATAAATCCGTTATTGGCTTTGATGATATTTATTTATCCCGGCTTACGTCGCCACAACTAACTACAATACACCAAGATGTAGAGGATAAAGGCCTCATAGCTGCCGAACTGCTCATTAACCAATTAGTAAATGGCCGCAATTCCAACGGCCGTAATATAATTTTACCTGTTAAGCTTATTGAGCGTGACACTGTAAAAAGCATTTTATAATAGAAAATATAGTGGCCTGGGGCAGGAAATTTCTGCCCCAGGTTATTTTTTAAACAGGTGTTACACTATGGCTGCCTTCTTCAATATTAATTATATATTTCTTGCCGGCTATATTGACCGGGAAACGGAGGTAGGCTAATTCTTTTGGCAAACAAGGGTTTAAGCTTATAACGCCATTTTTTACTTTAAGCCCGGCAAAGCCAAGTGCCGCTATCAACCAAGCCCCACCGTTTGCAGCCGGGTGGGTCCCCCCTATATAAACCTCCCCAGCCCAATCCTTCCCTTCACCGGTTAAGTCAATTGTGGCAGACTTCATAAAAAACTCATACGCCAAATCCGGCCGCCCAACCCTGCATGCAGTTAATGCATACATACAAGCGCTTAGGCTTGAGCCATGCTCAGTCCTCGGCTCATAATATTCCCAGTTAGCCCTAACTTCGGCTTCAGAAAAATCCCCCGAAAAAAGGTGCATCATAGAAATCACATCAGCCTGTTTTATAATTTGTGTATGTGCGGCCACCCCGTTTGAAGAGCCCCAATATTCCCGCGGGTCTAAAAGCCGGCTGCGTACTGTTTGAAGGCTACAGGCTTCCAGTTTAAAATACCCATCAAACTGTTCTATTACCTCGTTAACTATATTCGGTTTATAAACCAAGCCTGCAATGGATTTTATTTTTTCAAGGTCAGCACCATATGAAAGCCTATGAAAAAGCCCACTATATTCCGTTGGGTATTTCCCGGATAAATAGTTGCTGTATTCTATTGCCTTATCAAAACAATATTTTGCAAGCCTGTTGGTAAAAGCGTTGTTATTAACCCGCTCATGGTATTCGTCAGGCCCAACAACATCTAGGAACTCGGCTGCGCCTGTATCAATATTCTGATATGCCCTAGACAAATAAAACCTTGCGCATTCGAAAACAACTTCAGCCCCGCCATTTAACAAAATAGAGTCATCACCGGTCATATCATAATAATTACCGATAGCATAAGCAATATCCCCGCTGATATGTATTTGTTTGTCCCGGAAATACGTCCTGACAGGCCTGCCGGTAAATACATCAGTAACATTATAATCAGTACACCCTTCCGTACCGCCTTCTTGGCTTTCCCATGCATAAAATGCACCACGCAGGCCGTACTCCCGTGCTTTTTTTAGGGCCCCGGTTAAAGTTTCTATCCTATATGAAATAAGTGCGCGGGCAACTTTAGGTTCGGTATGCACAAAGAATGGGAACATGAATATTTCGGTATCCCAAAAAACCGCCCCTTTATATGTTTGCCCAGATAAACCCCTGGCCGGGATTGACATACTGCCCGAGTGCCTTGGCGCAATGCTGTGGAGGTGGTATAGGCTATAATTCAATGCTTGCTGTGCGTATTCCTGCCCACACTCTACTTGCGAATTAGCCCAAATATTTTCCCATGCTAAGTTATGCCTAATTTTAAGGCTTTCATACCCTATTATTTTTGCTTCGCCGATGGCCTTGAGATCGGAAGAG
>JAITVM010000027.1 GCA_031285815.1 Clostridiales bacterium
GCAGCTAACAAAACACCTAATGATACCAGAAAAACCGTTACTAAATTTTTTAAAAAAGATGATTTTTTTAAATTATTTTTATCCCCCGCGCCTTCCGTTTTTTGCCCGCCTATTTTCGCCATACAAACCCCCTATTTATAATTTTGCTATATGTATCCGTTCCGGCGCCTGCCTTTTTTTATTTTAGAAATAATAAATACAATCAAAGAAATAAGCACGGCCCCACCGGCCCAAAACGGCACGGCTTTAAGCGTAAAAGCGTTTTCTTTAACCATATTTAAATAGTAGTTAATATCCGTCATTATTGTACGCCGGGCCGCTTCTTTTTCAGTTACTAAACCGGTACTGAATAATTCTTCCCCGCCTAGCTTATAAACGGCTTTGCCTACTTCCGTACCTTGTTCAACCGGCGTTTTTAAATCTGTGCCGCCTTCTAAATATTCCGGGTCAAGTGTAACTTCAACTTCTATCTGCCCTTTTTCCTTTCCGCTGAGCAAAGCAGCAAACCCTTCTGAAGATAATAAATTTAAATCCTGTGGGCCGCCCAATAACGGCTTGTCCAGTGCCACACTTGTTACAACATCAGATTTATTTACTAATGTCTCGTAATTATAATTATTAAAACCAAATTCAAATAAATTTTTAGCATCAATCCAGCGGTTCGGCTCTTCTGAATTAAAAATAACCGCAATAAACAGCTTCCCGTCTTTTTCAGCAGAAGCTGCTACGCTATCGCCGGCTTCGTTTGTAAAACCGGTTTTAATGCCGTTAGCATATGGGTAAGAATATTCGTCACTGTTTAAAAGTAAATTATGTGAATTCCAAACATATTCCTGGGTTAAAAGCCCTTCAGCGTTTTTATCCCCGGCGCCGTTCCCGGCGAAAGTTTTTTCTTTAATTATCTCCCGGATAACTGGGTCGTCTAAGGCGGCTTTTGAAATAAGGCCCATATCATAAGCCGTTGTATAATGCCCGTCGTCATGGTACCCATGTGGGTTAATAAAATGCGTGCCTGTTGCGCCAAGGCCCTTTGCTTTATTATTCATTAATTCTGAAAAGTATTGTTCAGCCTGCGCATAATTCATATCCGGGTTGCCGGAAGCAATTTTTGCGGCCTGGAGTGCCACCACACAAGCGGTTTCATTACCGGAGGGTATTATAAGGCCACGGATCAAATTTATACCTAAAATGCTTTCACCAACCTTATGGCCAGCTTTGCTGGAATCTAACGGTATGTCATTTATTTCCCTCCCCACTTCATATAGGGCATCCATTTCCAAATATTCCATCGCCACAAGGGCTGTTAGTATCTTTGTAGTGCTTGCCGGGAAAATCCTTTCATGCTCATTTTTTGTAAATAATATTTTACCATCCTTCTGGTCAATTAAAATAGCCGTTTGGGCAACAACTTCCGGGGCATTCAGTGTACTTGACGCCGCCACTGCATTTATAAAAACAAAAGAAGCTGTTATGAAACAAATAAAAAATTTTTTAAACATAATACATCCACCTCGTAATATAAACGGAAAGTTAATGGGCAAAAAAAAAGAAATCTAAAAGATTTCAAATTTGGAAAAAAACGATCCAGAAGGGGCTCGAACCCTCGACCTCCGGCGTGACAGGCCGGCACTCTAACCAGCTGAGCTACTGGACCATATTATTCTTGATTCCTGACATTTTAGAATTATACCACTACTACTAAAACATGTCAATAATAACCGCTTAAATATTTTGACATTCGTGTAACCCTTGATCTTTCCTATATTATAGTTAACCCGTTTCAACCCTTCAGTTTTGCGGAAAATACCTAATTCAACTATTTTTCCGCCGCACCCGTTTTCGGGCGGTTTCCAATCGGGTTACAACATAATATGTTCAAAACCCTGCCAGTATACCATAAAATCTCTTATGCGCTCATTATACACCAATATTAGTTATAGGGCAAATCCGTTTGGCGCAGCTAAAACGCCTGCGCTAGACAAATTTGCCCTATCGTATCTTATAATATCTAAATTTTTATTCTTCTTCCCCAATAACGATAACTATATCACAGCCATCTGTCATATTTATTGTATCAAGCTCAACTTTTGCAGATTCGAAATATGGCACCAAATCAAAGCCCGTCTCTGGGTCTTTTACAAAAATCCTTGTAGTTTCCTGTTTCCCACCCGTATACGTCCCGATTTCTGTTATATTAAAACCGGCATCCAGAAGCTCTTCTTGTTTCTCGCCTGCGGCGTTATCCCTTCCGGAACCGTTCAAAATTTTTATTTCCAGGCCATCATTAGCATTATCTGAAGTTACTTGCCCTTCGCCATAAAATATGGTACCGACAAGTTCGTTTGCCTCTTCCCTATCATAAAAGAAATAAGAAATTTCATTACCGTTCCCATCCATTTCTGTCCCGCCATGGCCGGGCAAGGTATAAAAACGGAAATTCTCACCTTTAAGGAATTCTATATATTGCAAATACATTGGGGCATCTGTAAGCGGAAAATCAGTGCGTACATACTTTATCATCTGATTTAGCAGCTCTGGCGCATTTTTTATTATATTATCCTTATTTAAAACTTGGCTGACCAGCTCTTTCAAAAAGCGGTGCTGAACCTCAATGCGCTCTTCGTCGCCACGTACATAATCATCCCTAAACCTAACCAGCCCCTCTGCCGCTTCACCATCTAATACTTGGTCGCCTGCTTCTAAATCAATAACTAAATCCTGCAATGGGTCGTTATAATAATAATCCCTGTCAAGCGTCATCCGGACGCCGCCTAAAATATCAACAATCTCCCTAAACGCTTTAGTATTGATAACGGCATAATAATCTATTTTAATATTTAATAAATTTTCAACCTCAAGTTTAGTGTATTCCATGCCATCTTCTTTACCTACATAATTGTTTACGCTATTTATTTTGGCAGTGTAATACGTACCATAATTTTGTTCTATACGTTCTGTAGTTTTCGGGTCCAGATTTATTTTAGTATCCCGCGGTATGCTAAGCATATTTACTTGCTGTGTATTTGTATCAAAGCAGCCCACAATCATAACATCTGTCAAGCCTTCAGTTATTGCATCGACGCCAACAATTAAAAAATTTGTGCGCTCGGGCGCGGCTAAAAAATTAGTATCACTGGATTTATCCTCCGGCTTGACAACAGACTCGTTACCAAATTCATCAACAAAATATTGGTCGGGCGCCTTTGGCTGGTTCTGCTTATACGCATATGCGACAAATGAAGAAAACAATAAAAATATCCCAACAACAGACAAGACTATTATAAAAAACTTAAAGAATAGATCGCGTTTCATAACAAAAAATACCCCTCCTGAAATTAATATTGACGGGGCTTCTTTAGATGCATTTGCAGACAACTTTTAGTTGAAGCAATTTAGATAACAACCCGCCAATACAGGGCAAACCCGGCTTACAAAACGCCCTTTGCCCTATAATTAAAATAACCCAGCATATTATTCTATCGATTCAAACCGCAAATCAAATAATAGCTGTTATTAACCCCCCCAAAAGGCCATTGGCTATTTTTAGCCAAAACCCTATCAAAAAAATTAAATATAATCATACAATTACAAATATGCCCTATTTTACATTTATGAAATATTAGTTTAGGTTACAAAATAATGGCTATATTATATCCGCCTTAAGCTTCTTAATAAAATTAACCAAGGTTTAAAAAAATCGCCTAAAACAAATATAATCATTGCAAAGCATCACAAATGAAATACATGCCAATTATAAAAAAATCTATATCCACTTTTATATTAACATAAAAATACAATTTAATCTATATCTATAGTGATTCTATTACTATAACCTATCCTTTTTTTGATTTGTTTATTGTCTGTATAATGGGGTTAAAACCCTCGCCTTCAGGCGAAACCTTTAGGTCAACCCCCTGAACATGGATTAAATTCGAATCTTGAGAAAAACTAGTCAAGAGGTGAATTTAATGGAGAACTACCGAAAAACATCACATGCGACATACGATTTAAAATATCATATCGTATGGATAACAAAATACAGAAAGCTAGTACTAAACGGTAAAATAGGTGATCGGACGCGGGAGCTGGTGAGGCAGGTATGCAAAACTAATGAAGTAGAAATATTGGCAGGTCATGTTGGGAAGGATCATATACATCTACTTGTATCAGTCCCACCACATTTGTCAGTAAGCAAATTAGTACAGTATATAAAAGGATATACATCAAGAAAACTCTTGTTGGAACACAAAGAGCTGCAAAAACAGTATTGGGGAAATCATCTGTGGGCCAGAGGGTATTTTGCAGCAACGACAGGGAATATCACTGACGAAATCATAATGCAATATATCCAGAATCAGGAGATCGAAGAACTTCAACATACTGACAATTTCTCTGTTGGAGATAAACTTTAGGCGGCTTCAGCCGCAATTCAACCTACCGGCTTCAGCTGGTAGTGGTTGAGTTAATGGCAAAATTTGAATTTGTTATTTAGTCTATTGAGGCTTCCAAATTATTTATAAACAAATTGTAATAAATAAAAATATATTGTATAATTATGACAAGAATAAATTGGGAAGTGATACTTTGACGCCTGACGAGATTTTTTTAGAGTGGGTAAGAAATGAGTATGGGGATATTGTTGAGGTAGTTGATGTTGAAAACGAAGAGGAAATGCTTAGCAAATTAGAAGAATATGATAAGTTTGCATTCTATAATGAAAAGAAAATAATAATTTTTAATGCTCCTCAAAAAAATATAATTTTCGGTATCTTTATACATAGGTTAAATAATTTAAATGGATTCGAAATTATCAGCCGTCTTTCTGATTTAACTTACTTAGACATCCGCCATAATAAGCTAACCGAGCTGCCCATTTTTATTGGCGACCTTTCTAATTTGACTCACTTAGACATTGGTG
>JAITVM010000078.1 GCA_031285815.1 Clostridiales bacterium
CTAATTCAAATTCTTCACGGCTTATGTCACTCGGGTACTTATGCATTTGTTATTTCTTCCTTTTTCCACTTATTATAACTCTTTTTTTCCTGTTGTGATAGATCCCAAACAGTTTCTTAGGTGGTGGGGAGTATGTCACTGTCAGGAATATGCCCATTTATGTTATTTATCCCCATAAAAAAATTTCTTCACCATTTGGCAGTTTGCATGTTGAGGTGGATATCAAATTAAACCCCCCATTTTATTGCACAGGCATCCCATATATAGCCTATTCCTGCACTTACCCAAACCATTATTCCATCCTTAAGCATGTTTTGTTCTAATGCCAATTTTGTTGATAATATTTGGTCAATCTGGCCAAGGTGGCCATAATCGTTTAAGTAAATCGAACTGCTGCTGTTTAAGCCAAGGTCTTTAAGTATGCCGTCATGTGCACTTTTTTTCATATGAAGCATTGCTAAATATGAAACATCGGACATTTCATACCCACTATCTTTAACACAATCACGGATTACTTTCACAAAATTAGGCATGCTTTTTTCTGCTAAACCGGATTTCATATGTTCAGAATCCATAACATCCAATGATTTATAAACTAAATGGGCATTTTCTGATGTAACCGGGTTAACTGTCCCTCCATATATGACACCTACATCGCGTGCAAAAGAGCCATCGGTAATAATAGAAGATTCTAATATTTCATTTCGCCCATAATCTTTTTTAAGTAGGCAAGCACCGCCGCCAGCTGCTAAATCATACATAAAAGAGACACGAGGGTTTTCATAATCGATGAAATCTCCATTGCGGTATCCGCCCACAATTAAAGCAGTATTGATTTTTGGGTCGCTTTCGATTAAGGATTTTGCTGTTTTCAGCGCTACAATGGCTGTGCCGCAGCGTGCGGCAATATCAAATGCCCAAGCATTTTTTGCACCTATTTTTTCTTGGATATATATACCTGATGTTGTTAATGGGAATTCTTTGTGCTCTTCACCTATGCAAACTATTAAATCAATATTGAGTGGGTCGGTACCTGTATTTTTAATGCAATCGAGCGCTGCCTTAACGCCCATTTCCATAGTACCGTCTTCCGGCCCCGGTACTGTTTTTTTATTTATCCCAAATTTATTAACCACTACATCTAAAGGTATTCCGGATTTATTAGAAATATATTCTGCTGTCTGAATATTTTCTGGCAAATATATTCCGAAACCGGCTATTCCGACCATAAAAAACCCTCCTAATATTAAACATGAAATATGATTAATGTTTAATATTATAAATAGATAAAATAAATAACTTATAGGCATATAATAACAATTGAAATTGGTTTTTTTAAAAAAATATATCAAAATTGCTTTAAGGTATTTAAATTTTTATTTATAAAGCAGTAAGCAGTGTTCATATTGTTAACATCACAAAAATATAAGCAAAAATAATTTTTGTTAAACACTGTTTTTTAGATTCCGCCATCAATGTTTCTGACGGGTAGGGAAGTAAACAATTACCACGCTGGTTATATATTTATCCAATATACTAGGCATAACTTGCCATCTGGCGCTTCCACTTGATTTTCTAGCTTGCCGCCACATTTCTCAATAACTGACCTGGATGCCGGGTTGTCTTTGTAGCATGCAAGCATTACATTATCTAAATTGAGCTGGATACACACCCCTAATGCAAGCTTTAGCATTTCTGTGGCGTATCCTTTTCCCCTCTCAGAAGGCCTAACCCCATAACCAATATGCCCGCCAAAATCTTTTAAAAATTGATTAAGAGTGTGCCTGATATCAATTATCCCTATAATTTTTTCACCAATCATAGCAAAATAAGTAGAGGATACAACCCAATTAGGGTTAACAGTCCTTATATCAGAATTATTCTTTAACTGAATAAGCCAATCCTCATATGGCATAGTTTCTATTAAGGCACCACCATGCAAATGATGTTCCCCGTTTCTTATATGTTCTTCAATAAAATCTCTTATTTGCCCCTTATGCTTTAGTTCCGGCCCAATAAGTTTTATATGGCTCAAATTCAATCACCTCAAAAGTTTATTTATTAATATATATAAAATGTTGGTATATTATATCATTCAGGCTACTTTATGTAAAATAATAATTTTAGCCGCAGTACACTAAAAGCATAATCTGGGAAAATTTATGTTTTGGTTGATTTTAACTAGGTGGGCACATATAATATATGGACTAACCTTTTATTATTCAAAATTGATTTTGTAAAGGCCTGCTATTTAGGGCTGGGGAGTGCAATGTAATATTTAACATAAAATAGGGCAGGGCAGTAGCTTTTGCTATTTATTATTAAAATATTTGTATTTATTTTAGAAGGGTAGGGTTATGTTTGCCTCAACAAAACATTGTTAAAGACGATAAAGCAAAATATATAAAAGCCGCCGCAGTTATTGGGTTAACCGGAAACAGTATCCTTGCGGCAATTAAAATTATTTTGGGTGTAATTTCTGGGAGTGGGGCATTAATAGGCGACGGTATTGATTCATCTGCAGATGTATTAATTTCCATAATCACCTTAGCAGTGGTCAAAATTATATCGCGGCCAGCAGATGAAAACCACCCATGGGGCCATGGGCGGGCTGAAACGGTAGCAGTTGCGGTGTTATCTTTTGTACTTTTTTTCGCCGGTGCCCAATTGATTTTCCGGTCATTTTCAGCTTTAATTTCTGGCACGCAACAGGGCGCGCCTTCAACAATTGCCTTGGCTGCCGTGTTAATATCAGTTGTAGGCAAAATCCTGCTTGCCTATAGCCAATATATATTAGGGAAAAGGTCTGGCTCTGCAATGATAAAAGCAAATGCAAAAAATATGGCTGGCGATGTGGTAATTTCACTTGGAGTCTTAGCTGGCCTTATAATATCAAATGTCACTGGGTCAGGTATAGCGGATACAATAATTGCATTACTGGTAGGTGCCTGGGTAATAAAAACCGCGGTAGGGATATTCCTTGACGCTAACCTTGAACTAATGGATGGGACTTCAGGCATGGAACAATATAATATAGTATTTGATGCCGTAAAAGCAGTAGAAGGCGCAG
>JAITVM010000261.1 GCA_031285815.1 Clostridiales bacterium
CCCCATATAAAACAGTAAATGAGGTTACCAAAGCAGAAAGGCACCGCTTGGTAACGGTAATAAAAGGCTTTTGTATTGAAATTGTGGGCACAATGATGTTTAATGAAGCAGTAGTGACCAGTGGGGGTATTAGTGTTTCTGATATAGGGCCCACTACGATGCGGAGCAGGGTTGTGGAAGGCTTGTCGTTTGCAGGCGAGGTTATCGATGTAGACGCCTTTACAGGCGGCTTTAATTTGCAGATAGCTTTTTCAACAGCTTATTTGGCTGCGTGCAATATTTAAAATATCCGGGGTGGTTTTATGTTTGCGTTAAGGGGTGCTACTACTGTAACAGAAGATACTAAAGAAATGGTACTGCATGAAACAAAAATTTTATTAAATGAGATAATTAATAAAAACAGCCTTAACCAGGAGGATATTATTTCTATAATATTCACGGCAACAAAAGATTTAAAATCAGTATATCCAGCAGTTGCAGCCAGGGAGCTAGGCTTAGTGGATATAGGGCTTATGTGTATGCAGGAGATGTATGTTGAGGGGAGCTTGGGGAAATGCATCCGTGTTTTGATGTATATAAATAAAAATGATAAACCCCATCATGTTTATTTAAATGGATCAAAAAAACTCCGCCCTGATTTATGTAAAGAAGAGGGCGGTGGCCAATGATTGGAGGTTTTAGTTTTGGGTTACCAAATAGCTATTGACGGGCCGTCCGGGAGCGGGAAGTCGACCCTTGCCAAGGGCATTGCAAAAAAGCTTGGTGTAAAGTATGTGGATACAGGCGCTATGTATAGGGCTGTTGGTTATTATATGGCTAAAAACTCGGTCAATTTATCAAACTCGAATGATATAGCTGATAATATGGATGGCATTTGCTTAGAGGCTTCTTATGCTGGCGATGTGTTTTGCATTATCCTAAATGGGGAAGACATTACAGAAAAACTAAGGACCCAAGAAGTTGCCGATTATGCTTCTAAAGTTGCGGTAGTGCCTGTAGTCCGGGAACGGCTTGTTAAGCTGCAGCAAGATATAGCCAAAAAATATGATGTTGTAATGGAAGGCCGGGATATAGGCTATAGGGTTTTAAAGGATGCGGACTTGAAAATTTTTTTGGACGCAAGCCCACATGTACGTACACTTAGGCGGGTTAGTGAATTAAACAAAAAAAACATCCCTTGTGGATATGAAACTATAAGGGCGGAGATAGAGGAACGTGATTATAGGGATTATAACAGGGGGCCTGACCCCCTAGCCCAATCTGAAGGGTCTGTTTATATAGACAGCAGCGGTATGACGGAAGAAGAAGTTATAGGCTGCATAATAGGGCTAACTGGTAGGGGGGTTCCGAAAGGGTGAATCTAAATGTTCTATAGGGTAACGATATTTTTCTTCAAAGCCCTGTTTTTGATATTTTACCGGATTCAATGTGTAGGTTTGGAAAATGTCCCAAAAGAAGGGGCGGCCATAATATGTTCGAACCATACAGATTTTAAAGACCCGGCCTTGATTGCCGTTTTATCAAAACGGGTACTACATTTTATGGCTAAAAAACAATTGTTTGAAAATAAATTATTTGCCTTTGTATTTAAAAATTTAAATGCTTTCCCCATAGACAGGGAAAGCGGCAGGGATATAGAAGCAATGCGCAAAGCGGCTAATGTATTAAAGCAAGGGGAAGTACTGGGGATATTTTTTGAGGGCAGGCGTATCAAAGAAGGGGAAGCCAAAAGCGCAAAGGCTGGTGTTGTATTATTTGCTTTGAAATCAAAAGCGCCAATTATCCCGACATATATTTCAGGCAACTACAAACTTTTTTCTAAATTAACAGTTAAATATGGTGACCCAGTTTTTTTTGAAGGGCATTATGGCCAAAAGGTAACCCAAGAGCTTTTGGAAAAGCTTACAAAGGTTGTGTCAGAAAAAGTGGAGGCGTTAAGCCTGGTATAAGTATTGGCTTTTGCCACAAATTTTCTGTTGTTTTTGGTTTAGTTTAAAGTTATATTGCTTTATAGGGGAGATTTTTATGAAAGTAGTTGTGGCTAAAACAGCCGGCTTTTGTTTTGGGGTAAAAAAAGCGATTGACGAAACACTACAGTTAGCCGAAGGGGGCAAAGTATTTACTTTTGGGCCATTAATCCACAATAAGGTAGTAGCTGGCCAATTAAGCCAAAAAGGTATTAAAATTATTGAAGGCTTTAATAATATTAAAGATGAAACTGTCGTTTTACGCTCGCACGGTGTGGCGCCTTGGGTATATAAAGTGCTTCACGGAAAAAATATAAGATACAAAGACTGCACATGCCCATTTGTTAAAAAGATCCACAATATTGTGGCTGGGCAATTTGAAAACGGCAGGAAAATTATTATTTTAGGGGACAAAGAGCACCCTGAAGTTATTGGGATAAATGGTTATGCGAATAATGGGGCTATCATTATTGGCGATATTTCTGAAATAAATTTTATTAATTTTGATAATAATATTAATTATTGCCTGGTATCTCAGACTACTTTTAATATGGAGAAATTTGAACTGATTGTGAACCTACTAAAAGAGGCTATTATTCATTTAGAAATATTTAATACCATTTGTAACGCTACTATAAATAGCCAAGTGGAATGTGATGAAATTTCGAAAAATGTTGATTGCATGATTATATTAGGTGATAAAAATAGTAGCAATACAAAAAAATTACTCGAAATCTCGAAAAAAAATTGTGTTAATTCTTTTTTAATAGAATCTATTGGAGATTTAGAGTTGAATAATTTTTCTTATAATGATAAAATTGGAATAACGGCCGGTGCGTCAACACCACCAGGCATAATAAAGGAGGCTATTAATACCATGAGCGAACTTGATAATCAGGAATTATCCTTTGAGGACTTGTTAAACCAGTCTATGGTGACTTTACATACGAGTGACATTGTAAAAGGAACTGTTATTAGAATATCTGGTGGAGAGGTTTTTGTTAATCTGGGTTATAAATCTGACGGTATAATATCGAGGGAGGAACTTTCAGATGACCCTAATTACAATGCAGCCGAGCACTATAATGTTGGCGATGAGATAGAAGTTTACGTTTTAAGGGTTAATGATGGCGAAGGTAATGTTTTGCTTTCCAGGAAAAAAATAGAGTCGCAAAAGAATCTTGAAAAGATTGCGGCTGCTTTTGAAAATAAAGAAATTTTGAAAGGCAAGATAGTTGATGCGGTTAAGGGTGGCTTAATGGCCATCATTGGCGGGGTAAAAGTTTTTGTCCCTTCTTCCCAAGCTTCTAACCGGTATGTTGAAGATTTGAAAACATTTTTAGGCAAAGAGCTTAATTTTAATATTTTAGAATATGAGCCGGCTAAGCGCAGGATAGTTGCGGGTAGGAAAGAGCTTGCACAAAAAGAAGAGGACGAAAATAAAAAGAGGGTTTTTGATGCCCTTGAGGTTGGTAAAAAGTATCAAGGTACGGTTAGGCGCATTGTTGAATTTGGGGCATTTGTTGACCTTGGCGGTATAGATGGGCTCATCCATATTTCTGAGCTTTCTTGGGGGCGTGTCAAAAAAGTTAAAGATGTCCTCAAAGAAGGGGATGTGGTTGACGTTACAATCATTGATTTTGATAAAGAAAAAAGTAAAATCTCCTTATCACTTAAAGATATTAAAGAAGACCCTTGGAACAGCATAGAAGAAAAATACCCTATTGGTGGTGTTATTGAAGGCAAGGTAGCCAGAATGGTCCCTTTTGGGGTTTTTGTTGAACTTGAGGAAGGCGTTGACGGCTTAGTCCATATTTCCCAGATTTCTTCAAAACATGTAGTGAAGCCTGAAGATGAATTGGCTATCGGACAAGTTATTAAAGTAAAAGTTACAGATTTAGATAAAGAAACTAAAAGGATTAGCCTCAGCAAAAAAGACGCTGAAGCACCATCTTTAGAAACATCTGAAGAAGTGCCTGTTGAAGGGGCAATAGAAGAAGCGGAAGAAAAGCTTGAAATAGAAAATGTGCCAACAAACGAAGGGTTAACTGAAGAAGCGCTGGCAGATGTGGCGGCTGAAGAGCCTGCTACCGACACAGAGGCTTAATACCCAATATTGATATAAGTAATATTAACGCAGACGAACTTGTCTGTGTTTTTTTAATATAGATTATATTTTAGACAATATGCATAATATATTTAATAGGGAGTTGTTGAAAATTAATAGATAACTGTTGAAACTTTTTGGTTTAGAGTATATAATCTTTTTTATATTCTTTTCATTAAAGCAGTCAATCTATTTTAATAATGATTTACTAATGCGGGGTAAGTAAAAAAAGATTTTACCTGGGTTTGAAGAAATTTGTATTGTTTAAGCACAAAATGCAAAAAATAATAGGGCAACACTTTGGCTTTGTATTATAAAAATTAAACCTTAAAAAATAATTTTATAATATATAGCTTTGGCATTTTCTTCAAAATTATACCCCGCAGGGAATTACTAATTATTTGTGTAGGAGGAACAAAATATGTTTTTTAAAAAGTTGATATCTTTTTTGGTGGCAGGTGTTATGGTTTTAAGCCTTGCATCTTGTGGCGGAGGTACAGAACCAGGAAATACGGAAGAGCCTAGTGGCGATTCCGGCAGTGAGGAGATAGTAATTGGGTTTGTTGGGCCACTTACAGGGCCAGTTTCGATTTATGGCTTAGCAGCTTCGGAAGGCGCACAGCTTTATTTCGAACAAAACCCTACAATTTTAGGGAAAACAGTTAGGCTCGAACTATTAGATGATAAACATGATACATCAGAAGCTGTGACGGCATACAATAGGTTAGTGGGTAATATGGGGGCAACTGCGATAATAGGTGCGGTTACATCTAAACCGGCTATAGCCCTTTCTATAGAGGCAGCAAAAAAAGGGACGCCAGTTATTACACCAACCGGCACAGCTGCAGAAATAACAACATATGGGGAGAATATTTTTAGGGCTTGCTTTTTAGACCCATACCAAGGCCAGACTATGGCGGATTTCGCATATGATAGTCTAGGCAATAAAAATATAGCAATCCTTTTCGATTCGGCAGATGATTACTCTTCAGGCGTAGCGGAAGCCTTTGAGGCGGCATTTACGGCTAAAGGGGGCACTATAGTAGCAAATGAGGCATACACATCTGGCGATACAGATTTTAATGCCCAATTGACAAAAATAAAAAATGAAAACCCAGATGCTTTATTTTTACCAATATACTATAGTGATGTGGCTATGATTTCTACACAGGCAAAAGCCATGGGCTTTTCTACACAATTATTAGGTATTGATGGGTGGGACGGCGTTATTGATATTTTAGACGATGTATCAGCTGTTGAAGGGGCCTATTTCTGCAACCATTATTCAACCGAAGACACAAGTGAAGAAGTACAAAATTTTGTTACTTCTTACGAGGAGAAGTATGGCTCTTTGCCAAACTCTTTTGCTGCTTTAGGTTTTGACACAGCACATGTTATTGCAGATGCAATAGAAAGGGCTGGTTCAGGGGATAGCGCGGCTATAGTTGAAGCTATAAAAACAACAGAGCTTCCTGTTGTTACATCAAAATCGCCTTTGAAATTTGATGAGGGTGGCGACCCAATAAAAGGTATCTCTATAATTAAAATTGTAGATGGCAAGCATACATTAGACACACAAAGTAACCCAGAATAATTAATGGCCTAGTATAAATTGCAATAATAAAAAACGCCTTTTTGCTAATGAAGGCGTTTTTTTGTTAATCAAGCGTTTATAAAAAAGATAGTTTTAGTTTAACGTGGCATATCAACCGGTTTCTAACTTCATCAACTATATTGGAAATATAAATATAAGTATTGTTAAACGCAGAAAATCAAATTATACTATTATAAAGTCTAGAATTTGATTACTTAATAGAAAGGCGGTATATTTGTGAATCTATTTATTGACCAAATGATAAACGGGATAAGCGTTGGCAGCGTTTATGCGTTAGTAGCGCTTGGGTACACAATGGTTTACGGGATTGTAAAGCTGATAAACTTTGCCCATGGAGACATAATAATGGTAAGCTCTTATTTTTTAATGGTATTTTTAAGAAAAGCAGGCCTGCCATTCCCATTAGCTATTTTATTATCAGTAGCCTTATCAGGGGCGTTGGGTGCTATTGTGGAAAAGCTGGCCTATAAGCCTTTAAGGGGTGCACCTAGGATAAATGTTTTAATCACTGCTATCGGGGTCAGTATTTTATTACAAAATGTTTTTGCTTGGGTTTTTAAGCAAGACAACCCCGCTTCTATGCCTGCTTTGTTAGATGGCGCAATTAATATAGGCGGCGTTTCTATTTCGAAAATTTCTGTGCTGACGATTCTTGTATCAGTAATTTTGATGGTTACCCTATCGCTTTTAATTAAATACACCAAGATGGGCAAGGCTATGCGTGCTGTATCTGAAGATTCCGGTGCTGCTGCGCTTATGGGCATTAATGTTGACACAACAGTCTCGGCTACTTTTATTATCGGTTCCGCGTTGGCAGCTGTTGCTGGGGTTTTATTTGCTTCTACTTACAGGTTGATTAACCCGTTTATGGGCTCTGATTTTGGGCTTAAAGCATTTATTGCGGCAGTTTTAGGGGGGATCGGCATAATACCCGGCGCAATGATTGGCGGTTTTATTATGGGGGTAGTTGAAAGCTTGGCAAAAGGTTATGTTTCAACAATATTTGCGGATACCATTGTGTTTACTATTTTAATTGTTATCTTAATTTTTAAGCCATCTGGCTTGCTTGGTAAGAATATAAAAGAGAAGGTGTAGCGCGTGGCTTTTTATAAAAAGCAATTTGGGCTTATTAGTGCGGCAGTAATACTTATATTGCTTGTTTTGTTTAGGTACTTAGGAATTATAGATGATTATTATATTACGATAATTGACCTTGTGTTTATTAATATAATCCTTGCAGTAAGTTTAAATTTGACAATAGGGTTTTTGGGGCAGCTGGCATTAGGCAATGCTGGGTTTATGGCAATAGGGGCCTATACTTCAGCGATTTTAACTACATACTTGAAGCTTCCGCCAATCCTGCTTTTTCCGGTGGCGGTTTTATGTAGCGGTGTTTTGGCAGTTTTATCTTCACTTATTGTTGGTATACCCTCATTACGCCTTAAAGGCGACTATTTAGCTATTATAACACTTGGCTTCGGGGAAATTATCAAAAATATAATTACTGGCTTAAAAATCACGGGCGGTGCCAGAGGGTACAAAGGCATTATGAATTATAATACAGATTTTGAAACAAATGCATATGTGAATATGATAGTATTATACCTGTTTGCGGGGTTAACAGTTTTTGTTATTTCAAACTTTACAAAAAGCCGCCATGGGAGGGTTATAAAATCTATACGTGATAATGAAATTGCTTCAGAAGCTTCTGGTGTAAACATTATGTATTATAAACTTTTAGGCTTTTCCATGTCAGCTTTTTTTGCTGGGGTTGCCGGTTCTCTGTACGCACACCATAATGGGATCCTGGCCGCTAATAAATTTGACTTTAATTATTCTATAGAAATGGTTATTATGGTAGTTTTAGGAGGTATGGGGAATATAAAAGGCTCCATAGCTGCGGCTATATTTTTGACATTTTTGCCACAGCTGTTAAGTAGCTTTTCAGATAAACGGATGCTTTTTTATTCAATATTATTAATTATTGTTATGCTTGTTAAAAATAAAAATTACCCATTCCTGAAAATTGATTTCTATAAAAAACGTTTATTGGGAAGGTGATAATATGTTGCTTGAAGTTAACGATATCGGCATAACATTCGGCGGGCTTAGGGCTGTAATGGGATTTAATATGGGCGTTGATAAAGATGAAATCGTAGGGCTAATAGGCCCTAATGGGGCTGGGAAAACAACAGTTTTCAATCTTTTAACAGGGGTTTATACACCAACAGAGGGGAAAATTATTTTTGACCAGAAAGATATTACCGGCAAGAAAACTAATGTTATAAATAATTTAGGGATAGCGAGGACTTTTCAAAATATCAGGCTATTTAAATCAATGTCTGTAATTGATAATGTTAAAGTTGCCTATAATCAAAATATGAAATACAACGAGCTTCAAGGTGTATTTAAATTTGGGCTATATAAAAAAGAAGAAGCGGAGCTACACGAAAAGGCACTAAACCTATTAGATGTTTTTGGGCTTAAAGGCGAGGCAGAAGAGAATGCAGGGAACCTGCCATACGGAAAGCAGCGTAAGCTTGAAATAGCGCGCGCGCTTGGTACCGGGCCTAAGCTGCTTTTACTGGATGAACCGGCGGCGGGGATGAACCCTAGTGAAACAGCTGAACTAATGGAAATTATCAGGTTAGTTAAGGACAAATTTAGGGTGTCAATTTTACTAATAGAACATGACATGAGCTTAGTAATGAATATTTGTGAGCGGCTTTATGTGTTAGACTATGGCAGTTTGATAGCCTCCGGCCCTCCGGAAGAAATCAAAAACAACCAGGATGTTATATCAGCATATTTAGGTGAATAAGGAGGCGGCCTTTTGTTACAGGTAAAAAATTTAAATGTTTATTATGACAAAATACACGCGATAAAAGACATATCCTTTGAAGTTAAAAAGGGCGAAGTGGTTTCGCTAATAGGCGCTAATGGCGCAGGCAAGACTACAACCTTGCATGCTATATCTGCCCTTGTTAGCTCTACCGCTTCGCAAATGTCCTTTTTAGATAAAAATATAGCTGTTATGCGGGCGGATAAAATTATGCAGCTAGGGCTTGCGCATGTCCCTGAAGGCAGGCGGATATTCGCCAGCCTTACAGTTGAAGAAAATCTTGATATGGGTGCCTATACAGTAAAGGATAAGGCATTTATCCGTTCAGAATCAGAGCGGGTTTTCAGTTTGTTCCCGAGGCTTAAAGAGCGCAGGAAGCAGCGGGCGGGCACATTATCCGGCGGTGAGCAGCAGATGCTGGCAATAGGGCGCGCACTTATGTCAAAGCCGACGATGCTACTTATGGATGAGCCTTCGATGGGGCTTGCGCCAATTTTAGTAAGGGAAATTTTTAATATAATTAAAGACTGTAACGAAAATGGCGTAACAATTTTGCTGGTTGAACAAAATGCAAATATGGCGCTTTCAATATCTGACCGGGCTTATGTTTTAGAAACAGGAAAGATTGTAATGTCCGGAAACGCAAAAGAGCTTATGGG
>JAITVM010000238.1 GCA_031285815.1 Clostridiales bacterium
GTTATCGATTGTATAGGGGATTATTTATGCTATAATATATTTGTATAGCATTGATGTCTTTTTGAAAGGGGGAACGCGTCGTGTTAGTTTTTTCTATTGCACTACTTGCAATTGGGTTAATATTATTGCTAATAGAGGCCCTACTCCCAGGATTCAGCATACCTGGGGTAACAGGGGTTATTGCGATAATTTGTTCTTTTATAATCACAATACTCTACTTTCCCTTCATGTACGGCTTATTTATAGTTTTATGTGAATTAGTAGGCGTTGCTGCGGCGGCATATGCTGTGTTTAAAATTTTGAAGCGTAAGCAGCTTATCAATAAATTTATATTAGAAGAGACTCTTGATTACGAAAAGAATGATATTGGCGGCTTAGATTATTTTTTAGGCAAAGAAGGTATCACTAAAACTGCATTGAGGCCCTATGGGTCTGCAGATTTTAATGGTTTTACGGCGGATGTATGTTCGGACGGAAATTTTATCTTGGTCAATAAAAAAATTAAAGTTGTTAAAATCGATGATAGTAAGATTATTGTAAAAGAAGTTTCAGAAGTTCAAAATTAAATTTTAGCTAATAAAATTAAAAACGTTGCAAGGCTCTGAAGGAGAGTGCGGTATATGGAATATATAGTTATTATTACAATTGTTGTCCTTGTAGTAATATTTATTTCCCTGTTTTTAAGTTTTTTCCCTTTCGGCCTGTGGATTTCTGCGTTGGCTGCAGGTGTAAATATTAGTATCTTTACCCTCTTTGGGATGCGGCTCCGCCGTGTCCGGCCTGAGCGTATTATACGCCCGCTTATTAAAGGGCGCAAGGCAGGCTTGAACATAAATATAAACCAGCTGGAGTCACATTTATTGTCTGGCGGTAAAGTCGATAATGTTGTTGATGCTTTGATTGCTGCCCACAGGGCAAATTTAGAGCTTTCATTTGAACGGGCTGCTGCGATTGACCTTGCTGGCCGTGATGTTTTTGAGGCAGTTAGGATGAGTGTTACCCCTAAAATTATTGAGACGCCTTGGATTTCGGCGGTAGCCATCAATGGTATTGAAGTACGTGTTGTTGCTAGGGTAACTGTCCGTGCCAACCTCCAAAGGCTTGTTGGCGGTGCCGGTGAAGAAACTATTATCGCCCGTGTTGGTGAAGGTATTGTTACTACAGTAGGTTCCTCTATTACACATAAGGCTGTTTTAGAAAACCCGGATAGCATATCACAAACTGTATTAAGTAAAGGGCTTGATTCGGGGACTGCTTTTGAAATTCTTTCTATAGACATAGCAGATATTGATATAGGTAGGAATATTGGTGCCCAGCTTATGACTGAGCAGGCAGAGGCCGATAAGAAAATTGCCCAGGCTAAAGCTGAAGAGCGCCGCGCAATAGCAATAGCGCATGAGCAAGAAATGATAGCACATGTTCAAGAAATGCGGGCTAAGGTTGTTGAGGCTGAAGCACAGATACCGATGGCTATTGCTAAAGCACTGCAAGATGGGAATATTGGTGTTATGGACTATTATAGCCTTGAAAATAAAAAAGCCGATACCAAAATGCGTGAATCAATTGGGAACTTGCAATTGGATGTAGGTATTAGGGGCAATGAAATAGGTAAGGGTAGAAAGAACGAAGAATTTTAAAGAATAAAAAAACGTGGTGTATGCCACGTTTTTTTATATGGGTTTTTTGATTAAGGCGCAACAGGCGCCCCTTTAAAGTCGGGGCTTGAAAATTCCCGGTGTACGAGGGAAAGCGCTACTATGCCAGATATAATATCAGCAATTGGCCCTGCAAATAAAACCCCATCTATGCCCAAAAATATTGGGAGTATAATAACGAGCGGCAATAAAAATATTACTTGCCGGGTAAGGGAGATAAAAATCCCTGTACTAGCTTTCCCCAGCGCTGTAAAGAAGTTTGATGTTATTGGCTGGAGGCCGTTGATAAATGTTGCCGCCATAAAAATGCGTATATATTTTGTAGCAAATTCGAAATAGAGTTCGGAGCCCGAACCAAATATAGAAGCCAATTGCCTTGGGAAAAGTTGAAAAATAACCAAGGCGCAAACCGATATAATAGACCCTATAGATGTAGCAAGCCTGTAGCATTCTTTTACCCGCCTATAATTTTTCCCGCCATAATTAAAACCGTAAATAGGCTGGCAACCTTGAGCTATACCAAGGACAAATGACATATATAGAAAATTTATTTTAGAAAGCGAGCCGACGCAGGCTAATGGTATGTCGCTGCCATATGGTGACATTGCCCCATAGTGTTTAAGGATATTATTAAGCGTAACCTGTACAGTAAACATTGCTATTTGGTTGAAAAATGCCGCCATGCCTAATGAGCAGATTTTTATAAAATGTATTTTTGAGGGTTTAAAATGTTTTCTTTCCAGCTTAACAGTTTTGAAATTTTTTATCATATAATATGCGGCTATAATAGCGGTAAGCATTTGCCCTAAAATAGTCGCCAAGGCTATACCGAATATGCCCATATCAAATACATAAAGGAAAATCGGGTCGAAGATAATATTGAAGATGGCACCAGATACCATACATACCATTGAATATAAAGGGCTGCCATCAGAGCGTATTAATATACAGGCCCCAGATGTAAAAACTGCAAATGGTACCCCAACACAAATTACGGAGGTGTATTCCGCACTTAGCTGCATGGTGGTTTCGGTTGCGCCAAAAACTGTAAGCATTGGCTTTAAAAAAACTAAAGAGCTGGCGGCGATTAAACATGAAACAACAATTAAGAAAAATATGCTGTTGCCGGCACTATTTGCCGCCTCTTCTTTTTCCCCCTTGCCCATCATTAAATTAAAATTTGCCCCGCCACCGGTACCAAATAAAAGTGCGGTGGCTGTACAAATTGTAACAAGAGGGAAACTGATATTAGTCGCAGCTACCCCCTGCAAGCCGACCCAAGAGTTGCCAATATATATCTGGTCAACAATATTATATATTGCATTAAGCAAAAAACTTATTATGGTTGGAAAAGAAAATTTATATATTAACTTGCCAATTTTTTCTGTACCAAGAATGATAATCGCCCCTTTTTATCAAAACGCGCAGGGGTACCCAGGCCCCTTTGTATGTGTGGGCATGCCACTTAATAAAATTATTAGTTTTTAAAAGAATGGACTGGTGCGGGGACCCTGCCGCCACGGTTAATAAAATTATCGCATGAAAAATTATTTATTGCCATGATAGGCGCATAACCCAAAAGGCCGCCAAAAACTGCTGTATCGCCTACTGTTTTGCCGATTACCGGAATAATGCGGACGGCTGTTGTTTTTTGGTTGACCATGCCGATCGCCATTTCATCTGCGATTACCCCGGATATAGTGGAGGCTTTTGTGTCTCCAGGGACTGCTACCATATCAAGCCCGACAGAACAAACACAGGTCATTGCCTCAAGCTTTTCTAATGTCAAGGCCCCTACCTTGACCGATTCAATCATGCCATGGTCTTCACTGACAGGGATAAAAGAGCCGCTTAGCCCGCCAACATATGAAGACGCCATAATCCCGCCCTTTTTAACGTTGTCGTTTAAAATTGCAATGGCGGCTGTTGTCCCAGGGGCGCCGGCGTACTCGAGGCCCATCTCGTTTAATATTTCAGCGATACTATCCCCAATAGCCGGGGTTGGGGCAAGTGAAAGGTCTATTATGCCGAAAGGGGTGTTAAGCCGCGAGGATGCTTCTTGGGCTACTAACTGCCCGGCACGGGTTATTTTAAAAGCCGTGCGCTTGATAGTTTCACAAAGTGCCTCAAAATCTTTGCCACGGGCCTGTTCAAGTGCGCGCTTAACAACACCCGGCCCGCTTACACCTACATTAATGACCGCATCCCTTTCGCCGGTCCCGTGGTATGCCCCAGCCATAAATGGGTTGTCTTCAACAGAGTTGCAGAATGTAACAAATTTTGTGCACCCGATTGAGTCATTGGCTTTTGTCCTGTTTGCTAAGTCTAGGATTATTTCGCCGGTTTTTTTTACGGCGTTCATATTTATCCCGCTTTTTGTTGAAGCCACATTTAAAAAGGAGCACACCCGCTCTGTTTCAGATAATGCTTCAGGTATAGAGTTGACTAATTTTTTATCTGAACCAGTGCTGCCTTTTTGGATTAGGGCCCCATACCCGCCAATAAAATTTACACCTGTTTCGGCGGCGGCTCTATCCAAGGTTTTAGCAATCGATGTGAAATCACTAGACTCTACAGCGGCAGCAGCAATAGCTACAGGTGTTACGCTTATACGCTTATTGACAATAGGCACGCCATACTGTAGGGCAATGCTGTCACCGGTTTTAACAAGGTTTTCAGCTGTTTTCGTTATTTTATCATATACCCTGCGGTTGAATTCCTTTATATCAGGGTGGGCACAGCCCATTATATTTATGCCCATAGTAATTGCCCTTACATCTAGGTTAGACTCCTCTATCATTTTATTTGTTTCAATAATCTCGCTTCTGGAAATCAATTATAGTGCCCCCTCTAAACTCGATGCATACTGTTAAATATATCTTCATGCTGGATTTTTATGACTACGCCGATTTCGTTTCCTAAGCCTGTAAGGGCTTCTGTTAAGTTTTCGAATTTTAATTTAGAGTTCTGAATGTCTACTATCATTAGCATGTTAAAATAATCTTGTACGATTGTTTGTGAGATGTCTAAAATATTTATATTGTTGCTTGCAAGGTAAGAGCAGGTTTTTGCGATTATCCCGACCTTATCGTTGCCCAAAACCGTAATAATTGCTTTCACAATAAAGACTCCCTTATTATTTTTGTCAAAACGGGCAAGAATACCCCCAGCCTTTTAGCAGTGGGGTATGCCACGGGATTCATTTTAACATATTGCTTTATCTGATTCAAATTCTTATGGTTTATTATACCCAATTATCAAATATAAACAATTTATGGCTAAATTTTTGATTGGAACTTTGGTAGATATGATTGGCAGGGGCTTGGATTTCATTTAAATTTTACATATAATGCTTAGTTTATGTGTATTTCATACAATAAAACAATTTTAAAAAGCACTCAATACTAAATTATTGACAGATATTTTTTTTGGTGATATTATCATATGTGCAATGGAAACTTCATCTTTGATTAATGGAGTGGTGTGTATTACTGATTATAAAAAGCTAGCTGAGC
>JAITVM010000310.1 GCA_031285815.1 Clostridiales bacterium
ATCACAGTGTATGGCTGGTGGCGAGCTTGATAAATTGAGCCAAGAAGAATTAAACCAAAAAGTAAATGATTTGCGCGTATTTGCCCGGGTATCGCCGCAACATAAGGTTATGATTGTGCGTGCGTTAAAATCCCACGGGTATATAGTTTCTATGACCGGTGACGGCGTAAACGACGCCCCAAGTTTAAAAGCGGCTGACATTGGCGTTTCAATGGGCATAACAGGTACAGACGTTGCAAAAGGCGCTTCGGATATGGTTTTGACAGACGATAATTTTGCGACAATTGAAAAAGCCGTTGAAGAAGGGCGCAATATATATGCCAATATTAAGAAAGCAGTGTTGTTCCTCTTATCATCTAATTTTGGCGAAGTAATTACAATGTTTACCGCAATAGCAATTGGGCTTGCGGCCCCCCTTAAGGCAATCCATATTTTATGGGTTAACCTTGTGACAGATTCCTTGCCCGGCTTGGCCCTTGGTATGGATGAAGGTGATAAAGATATTATGAAACAGCCGCCACGTAAGCCGGAAGAAAGTTTATTTGCCCGTGGCGGTTTAGCTTTAACGTTATTCTATGGTGCTGTTATAGCATGTATTACACTATCCGCTTTCCTGTTCTTCCCCGTTAGGGAAGTTGGTTTTGATTTTAACGCAATTAGAAGCTACCTTTCAACAGAAGGGAATTTGCGGCTTTCTCAAACGTTTGCCTTTGTTACCCTTGCAACAAGCCAGCTTTTTCATGCGGTTGGCATGCGTAATGTTGATAGGTCTATTTTTAAAATGAACCTGTTGGAAAACAAAACAATGATTATATCTTTTGTTGTTGGTGTAGTATTGCAAATAGCTGTTACCGAAGTCCCGTTTTTAATTAATTTGTTTAGCACAGCAAGGCTTTCTATACAGCAATGGGGTTATTTATTAATGTTTTCGGTTGTACCGGTAATTGCCCATGAACTTATTGTTTTAGTGAAATCTTTTTCTAAACCAAAGAACGTTTAAAAATTATATCGGCGTAGGCTCGAAAAAATATTTTGGGTTTGCGCCATTCTATTTTTTAAATTGAAAAAATACTTCAAAACTGGTACAATCTAGTGTAAAGTAAGTATCTGAAGAAAGAAGGATGAATAATGGAGTATTTAGAAAATGATTGTTTAAAAATAAAAATTAATGAATTAGGCGCAGAACTGGCCGGGGTTACAGGAAAAAAAGAAAATACCGAATTTTTATGGAGCGGCGATGCTAAATACTGGGCTGGGCGCGCACCTGTTTTATTCCCGATTGTCGGGTCTGTTAAAAATAATGAATATACTATAGACGGCAAAAAATATATTTTAAACCGCCATGGGTTTGCCAGAAAAAGTATATTTGATATAACTAAAGTACAGGGCAGGTCAATAACATATGAGCTTAAATATAATGAGGATACTTTAAAATCATACCCATACAAGTTTTCTTTAGAAATAATTTATACATTGGAAGGCAATACCCTTACTAACACCTATAGGGTAAAAAACCTTGACAGCAAGGCAATTTATTTTGGTATTGGCGGCCACCCGGCATTTAGCTGCCCAATTAATGAAGGTGAGGCTTTTTCAGATTGTTACCTTGAGTTTAATAAAACTGAAAATGCAGGGGTTATGGCCTTAAATGAAGAGGGTTTGTTCTCAGGCGAAACATACGGGTTACTAAATAATACTAATATATTAGATCTACACCACGACCTGTTTAAACATGATGCACTTGTGTTTGAAAGGTTAGAGTCGGACATGGTGGCGCTTAAATCAAAAAAATCAGATAAAAGTGTAGAATTTTATTTTGATGGTTTTTTGAGCCTGGGGGTTTGGACTGTGCCCGGGGCAAATTATGTTTGCTTAGAGCCTTGGGTAACTTTTGCGGATACCGTTAATTCTACCGGGGATTTGAGGGGGAAACAAGATATTATTAAGCTTGATAGCGGCGAATTTTCGGTTAGCTTTAAAATGGCTTTTTATGAGTGAAAAATTAAAAAGGTGGTGGATTAAGCTATTGGGGCTAATGGTTTCAGTGGCGGTTAAAGATGAGGTATATTGAAGACTTTAAAGAAGATGACCAAATAATAGGGCATTATTTATGCAAGCAGAGGCAAAGCTTAAAATCCAGGGCAGGGAAAACCTACCTATCACTTAAATTACAGGACAAGACAGGCTTGATTGACGCAAAGATTTGGGAGATAAATAACAATATTCAAAATTTTGAAGAGAATGATTATGTAAAAATAGATGGTACCGTATTGTCTTATCAAAACGAGCTTCAATTACGCATAAATAAATTACGCAGAAGCCAGGTAGGGGAATACTTTGAATTTGATTATATCCCTACAACTGATAAGAATATAGATGAGCTCTATAAAAAAGTAACTGAATATGTATATTCTGTTAATAACCCATTTGTAAAAAAGCTGCTGGAAGAAATTTTTATAAACAATAAAGAGATAGCGGAAAGCTTTAAAGGCCATTCTGCTGCTAAAACCATGCACCATTCCTATATGGGCGGTTTGATTGAGCATACGGTTTCTGTAGCCCAAATATGTGATTTTATGAGTTCAAGGTATAAATCTGTAAACCGTGATATTTTAATTGCAACGGCACTGCTGCATGATGTAGGCAAAATATATGAGCTGTCTGATTTCCCTGATAACGACTATACAGATGACGGCCAGCTTTTGGGGCATATTATAATCGGTATGGAGCTTGTTTCAGCTACAGCGTCTAAAATAGAAAAATTCCCTAATATCCTACTAAAATTAATAAAGCACTCAATAATAGCCCATCATGGGGAATATGAATTTGGCTCGCCAAAAAAGCCAAAGACAATAGAGGCTTATATTTTACACTGTGCGGATAATATGGATGCCAAGGTTAAAATGTTTGAGGAGATTATTGAGAAGGACAATACCTTAGGTAATTGGGTTGGGTATCAAAAAATGCTCGAGCGGAATATCCGTAAATCTAATTTGCCATGAAAAATGAAAGAAATTCGATAACCCCAAACGAGGTCAACAAATATATTTACTGCCCTTATCAATGGTATTATGAGCGGTTATATGGAAGAAAGGAAATTTATGAGCTTCGTAAGGAGCGTAATAAAAAATTTAATTTAAATGATAAAACTTTAAGTAATTTTAAAAAGGGCACTAAGTTTCATGAGGCCTATTATATTAAATTTGAATTATATAAGTTTGTAAAAAAAATATTGGCTATTGGTTTTTTATTGGTAATTGTTTATTACCTCTCGGGGGTTAAGGTATAGAAATATGTTTTTAGTGATTTTTATTGTATGCGCTGTTATTGCTGCATTGTGGCAATCCACCCATAAGGATATCAGGAAAAAACCGCCAAGTTTAAATAAGCCTGGGTATATTATGATTTATACCGACCAAAAAGGCAATTTTGACAAGGAAAAAATAGTTGTCTCTGAAATGCTTGTTTCAAAAAAGCATGATATACGCGGTAAACCTGATTATATTTTTATGAATAAACGAAAAAATGATTTGATGCCCGTAGAATTAAAAAGCGGCAAGATTGGGCAAAGGGCTTTTCCGCATAAAGGCGATTTTATGCAGCTTATTGCTTATTTTGTTATATTAGAGGAAGTATTTGGCCTAGAGCCGAAAGAGGGCAGGATTATTTATAAGGATTATATGTTTATTGTAAATAATATTAAAAGCCATAGGGATGAATTTTTTAATATTTTATCAGATATGCGCTCTATGTTAAAAACCGGTGAGGGCAAAGCCAACGCCAGTTTTGTTTCTTGTAGGCATTGTATTTGTAATGGGACAGTGTGTGAATTCTGCAAAAATACTGAGCGGGCTAAAGAAAAAGTTTAGGTTTTAAAATAATTATTATAAATATGGCTTACGAAAGGGTACATAATGCTTGAAAAAAATAAAACTTACAAAATGGTAATAGACGACCTTGGCTCAGAAGGGCAGGGTGTTGGAAGGGTTGATAATTTTACAGTTTTTGTGGAAGGGGCTGTGCCGGGCGACTATGTTGAAGCTTTAATTATTAAAGTGAAAAAAAGCTATGCCGCTGGTAAAGCTGTAAAAATAATTAAAGCCTCTAAAGACCGTGTAGAGGCTGTTTGCCCGGTTTTTAGTAAATGCGGCGGATGCCATTTACAAAACCTTTCTTACGAAAGCCAATTAGCTTATAAGAAAAATAAAGTATATAACGATTTGAAACGTATTGGCGGTATAGAGGCGGATGTCTTTGATGTAATCGGTATGGATTATCCATATTATTATAGGAATAAAGCCCAATTCCCCGTACAGGGCCGTGGCGGGCAGCCGGTTATTGGTTTTTACCGTAAACGCAGCCATGATATAATCGAGATAAAAGAATGTTTTATACATAATAAAATAAGCTCACAAATAACAGATGTTGTTAAAAAATTTATGATAAAGCATAATATTGAGCCCTATGACGAAAAAACTAATAAAGGTACCGTTAGGCATATTTTGGTCAGGACCGGCCTTAATGAAATTATGGTTTGCCTAGTTATTAACGATAAAAATTTAAACCATAAAAATGAGCTTGTTAACGAGCTGATAAAAATCGATGGCATGAAGAGTATTTTGATTAATATAAATGAAAAGCAGACTAATGTAATTATGGGTAGGCAGACCAAACTTTTATGGGGCAAGGAATATATTATTGACATGATTGGCAATTTAAAATTTAAAATATCTGCGCTATCTTTTTTTCAAGTGAATACAGCCCAGACTAATATATTATATCAAACAGTTTTAGAGTTTGCGGATTTGAAAGGGACGGAGACAGTTGTTGACGCTTACTGCGGCGTTGGCAGTATTTCACTTTTTTTAGCCCCTTCCGCGAAACTGGTTTATGGTGTGGATATAATAGAAGAAGCTATTGAAGACGCAAAGAAAAACGCGAAGCTAAACGGGGCACAGAACGTAGAGTTTATTCTTGGGGATACTAAAAAAGTTTTACAAGAAAATATACTGGGTACCGGCATTTCACCAGATATTATTGTTGTTGACCCGCCGCGGAAAGGCTGTGAACCGGAAGTTATTGAGGCAATTTTAGAAATTTCGCCAAACAAATTGATTTATGTCTCTTGCGACCCGTCAACATTAGCCAGGGATTTAAGCCTGCTAAGCGAAAAATATAATGTTAAAAAGGTTCAGCCTGTAGATTCTTTTTGCCAGACATACCACGTTGAGACAGCTGTTTTGATGCAGCGCGTGTAGAAAAATTAATAATAGCTGAATCCATGCTCTGTGTTATAGGTTTATGGGCGGGGGCTTCAGCTTATGAGAAATTATTATGGGCAAAAGGGCCGCTTTGCAGGGTTTATCGTCTGCAAAGCGGCTCTTTTGCTTATTAATCGCTATATTTCGTTTTTTTCACATATTTTTTTGTATATATCAATAGCAATACGGCTGACGCCGCTGACAATAGGGCCAAAAGCCTGGGCGTTACAAATGTTTTTGTCATATCACCTGTTTTAGGGTTGGTTTTAACAGAACCTAGCGATACTTCGTCGTTGTTAATTTCTACCCATTCCAATGATTCGTCTTCATCGATAACCGGCGTATAGTACCCCAAACTAACCCCTTCCGGGTCAATCAGCACATAAACGTCTGGTATTTCGGTGGGGACAAAGTTATTTGGTGCCTCATCATAGTTTCCATCAATGTTTGGCGAATTTGACAAATCGGGGCCAGGCTCATATGGTTCCTGGCTGCTGCCCCCGCCGTTGATATTTTCTGCTTCTTCAATTGTTGGCTTTTCAGTTGATGGTTCTTCCCTTACCGGTTCTTCAGTTGGTGGCTCTTCTTTTATCGGTTCTTCCGGTGCGTTATTACTATCATTATTCCCTCCTGGCTTATCGTTAAACGATGAAGTATCTTCTGTTTTGCCATCATAACCCGAGCCGTTTTCCGGTTCAGTAGGGTTGATGCCGTTATCGCCCGGGTCAGCTGGATTGAGCCAATACCTTGCGGTGTTTACGAGCGGGGAAACTGAAATTACATCATCGACCCTTGCTGTTACCCGGAAAACAATTGTTTGACTTGATAAAGCGGCACGCCCGGCGTCGTCAAAGGTTATTTCGGCTCGGGCAAGGCGGCCTTTTCCGCTGATAACAGCGCCCGGAACAGCAGTTCCGTTATTATAAGTCAGTACCGCGTCACTGAAAACAGTTTTCTCGGGGAGAATATCTGTAACCACAAGGGTATTGTAACCGGCGGCGCTTGATGGTGCCTCCAACAATATATCATAATACAGCATGTCTCCAACTTTAGGCTTAGCGCCTAAATTATCAATTTCCGTACCGTTTGTATTTACCATACTTTTACTGAATCCGGCCAGCGGCTGGATAATCGGCGTCTCAACCGCTGTTTCGCCGTCGGCCGTGTCTGGCGGGGGGTCCGCCGGGTCAACGGGGTCGAACCAGTATTTCGCTTCGTTGATAACTGTGCCGGCTGTGATGTTTGACGTTACCTTTGCGGCAGTACTGAGTGCCAGTAATTGCCCTTGCAGTTCTCCGCGCATTGCATCATCTAAATCAACAACAGCTTTTATGCCGCGCCCGCTACCGGAAACGGTTACACCGGATTTGACCGGGGAACCTCCGCCATAACTCAAAACAGCGGGTTTCGAGGCGTCGTAGGCAGTATTTTCCGGCAACGTGTCGGAAATCACAATTTTATCTACCGCCGATAAATCTTTTGGCATCTTGAGCGCTATCCGGTAGTAAAGGTATTCTCCCGCCGCAGGCGCTTTTTCGAGTATGCCCACTGTATTGCTTCCGTCGCCGGTTGTCATCACTTTTGAGAAACCCGGCCTCGGTTTTACGGTTTCGCCGTCAGTAGAATCCGGGGACGCTGGCTCCATATCTGGATTGTTATGGTCTTTATCCGGGGTTATATACAAATTAGCCGTATTGCCAATAGATTCTTCGGCATTCTCCGCTATGGTGAAGGTAAGTGCCAGAATTATCTTTTCGCCTTCGA
>JAITVM010000312.1 GCA_031285815.1 Clostridiales bacterium
TAAGGTGCATTATTTCACAAAGGCTTGTACGTAGGCTTTGTGACGATTGTAAAATAGGATATGAGGCTGAGGGTAGCAACCTTATAAATATCCCGGAAAAATCAAAAATTTTCAAACCGGGTGGCTGTAAAAAATGTGATTTCAGTGGGTATAAGGGCCGTTTTGCGGTTTACGAAATTTTGTATACAGACGAGGTGTTAATAAACATGATAGATAACAAGGCATCTTCTGGGCAGATTAGGCAATACCTTATACAAAATAATTTTCAATTTATTAATAACTGCTTGCGCAAACATATATTAATGGGCACAACTTCTGTTGAGGAAATGCTTAAAGTTGTATATCTGAATATATGAAAGAATTTTATTATAAAGCATTAGGTAAGGGAAATATTATTTTAAGCGGGAAGGTACTTAAAAACAATAAAGCAGAGGTTTTGAATTATTTAAAATCCAGCGGCCTTGTTCCGGTTGTAGTTAAAAAGTCAAATATTTTTAATACAGAGCTTGAAAATTTAAAAATATTTAAAAAATCTATAAAAAGCAAGCAGCTTTATATAATATGCAAACAGCTAGCGTTTATTTTTTCTTCTGGGATGCCTGCAAGTAAAGGGGCTTTGTTTGTTGCATCCCAATCAGCAAAGCCTTATATTAAAAACGCTTTTAATGATATAAATAACGCAATTTTAAGGGGCGGCAGCTTTTCTGAAGCACTAGAAAGGCAAGGCATATTCCCGGGCTTTTTTGTTAGCATGGTAAAAGTATCTGAAGCAAGTGGCACAATGGATTTTGTGATGGGTTACATGTCCAAATATTTTCAACAAAAATATATTAAAAATGACAGGATAATGGGCGCGTTACTTTATCCAATAATTGTAGCATTGTTAATGCTTATAGTAATTGTGGGGATGCTGATTTTTGTTGTGCCAATTTATGTGGATATGTTTTCTTATAATGAAATGCCACTGCCTTTGCCTACGAGGATATTAATAAACATGTCAAACTTTGTAGTAAATAATTTTATTTTTATAATAATCTTTATGTTAGCCGCAGTGTTTAGTACAACTGTTTTAATTAGCCATAAAAAAGGCAAGCATTATTTAGATTTTTGTTTGCTTAATTTATTTTTTACAAAGGGTATTTATTTAAAATATGTTTGTTTCAGGTTCTCAATGGTTTTATCGATATTATATAAATCAGGGGTTAAGGTTACAGAGTCTCTGGAAATCATTAAAGATACCCTTGATAATACTGTCCTAGACAAAAGCTTAAATAAGGTTATTTTAGAGGTGTCCCAAGGGGCCCCGCTAAGTGTTTCCTTAGCTAAAATTAAATATTTTGACAGCCTACTTATTTCTATGCTGGAATTAGGCGAAGAAACGGGGCAAGTTTCAGAAACAATGGACAATTATTCAAAATATTTAGATTTCGAGCTTGAGTCCCAATTAGTTAAAATCAATAAATTAATAGAGCCGGCATTTACTATTGTTATAGGGGTTGTTTTAGCTTTTGTTTTATTAGCCATGTTTATGCCGTCGATGCAAATGACAGATATGTTTTAAGGTTTATATAAAATAAGGGAGGCTTATTTATGAAAAAGCCAGGGTTTACCTTGATAGAATTAATTATTGTTATGGCGGTTATTGGCATCTTGACTTCGATTATGGTTGCGAACTTTAGGTACCCGCTACATAAAACCAGGTTACAGGCAGATGTCCAATCAGCAAGGGCTTTGACCAGTGCTGCAATATTATATGAAATGGACGAAGGTGAAAAACTTTCAGGTGCAGATATTTTGTCAGATTTAAAAGCTGGCGGGTATATTGACAGCGATTATGGGCCGCAAACCGGGGGCGATTTTGTTTTAGACGGGGATATTATAAAAGTTGATATTTCTGGCTTACCTCAAGAATATCAAGATGCTTATGATAAGTTGACAGCTGGTGAACAGTCTTATGTTAAAAAAGGGTTATAACACCCCGGCAAAAAAAGCTTTTACTTTGATAGAATTAGTAGCTTCCGTAACCATTATGTCAGTTATATTTATAGCGGTTTTTAATTTATTGTCTTTTGCCGTAACAACTTATAAAAAAGCCATTATTTATTCAGAATTATTCCACTCAGCTTCTATAGCTATGGATTTTTTTGAAACGCAGCTGCGCGGGGCTAAAGAGGCCAAATTGACGGCCACGCGTAGCGGTTCAATGCTTAGGCTGGAAGTCAGCAATGTAACAGGCAGTGACGATTCAATTAAAACCTTGAAGTCTGAATTTAGTTTCGACTCTACAAATACAAGCAATAATTATCACCGGTTAAATTTTGGCGGGTCAAATGAGCTTGCTGTGTACATAGAAGATATAAAAATGAGCCTTAACGATAAAAAAAATATTATTAGCATAGAGATAACTACAGATACCCGGCTCGCCAGGGGCATTAGGGAAATTAGGTTCCCTGATGTGTCGCTTAAAAAGCCGATTGTCTTAAAAAGGGAAATTTATTTAAAGCATGCGGTAGTAAGTTGAGGTATAAATTTAATTTTTTGTGGGGGCTTACTTTTGATATGCATTGAGTTTTATTCAGATTATATTAAATTGTTTCATAGGGCGCGAAAAAAAATATCGTACCAAAAATTCGAAATATCAGACAATAGCAATATAAAACAAATTATAGTAGGCTTTTTGGAAAACAATAGGATAAAAGAAAAAAATGCTTCAATTATTATAAAAAGTTATAAGGTATTTAAAAAATTCGAAATATATAAATCACTTTCAGATAACGAAATAAAAACTTTAGTGGCTAATAATATCGGCAATTTTTTCCCAATCGATATTAATGGGTATGTAACCGATTATGAAACCCTTTATAAAGAAAAGAAAACTACTGGCATAATGGTGGTTGCGGTAGCAAAACAAATAATAACTACATACCTAAATTTACTTGAGGGGATTGGGCTAAACTGCACCCATATTGACTTCTATCAAAATGTTGTTTCTAAATATATATCAAAGTATTTTAAAACAAAAACGTTGGCAGTTTTTAAAATGAGCGATAAGCACAGCTTTATTTATATTAGTAATGGGAAGGTACTGGCAATGCGCGATATATTTCTGGATTTCTCAAAAGATGCGGTGTTGATGTTGAATCAGGGCCTGGGTTTTTTTAGTGATGAGATTTATAGTATTGACAATATTTTGTTGCTGGACGATTTGCCAAACCTTGAACAGGCGTTGAATATTTTTACTAATGCCAATTTTTATAATAAAGAGAGGTTATCCGATTTTTTATCTATTGATATAGATATGTTGGCATTTCAAAAACTTTAGTAAAGGGGTATCTGCCTTTTATATAATAATTATTTAGGAACAGGTGCGGTTATGAAAAGGGTTAATTTACTTACTGAAGGGTATAAAATAAAAGCAGAAGCCAGGAGGTTTAAAAAAATAGCAGCTATTACAGGGGCGGCTATTTTTTTATACACCTTACTATCTGTTGTTATAATTTTCAAAACTATAGATACTTTAGAGGGTAGCCTGGGTTTTTATAAAAATATCCGTGAATCCGAAAACTACCAGAAGGCATCCGAAACATATGTTGAACTGCAAGAAAAGCAGCAGCTAAGAGAGGGGCTGCTTAAAACCGAAGAGGAGGGGGTATTGAAAAGTATTAATGTTAATGGGCTATTCGCAGAAATATTGCCGGGCAGCAATTTTAAGCTAGTAGGGGTATCTTATGCTGAAGATGAAAGTAAAATTGTGTTGCAAGGCTTTTTTAGCGATGATATTAAATTTAACCAATATATTGATTATTTAAACAGCATTGATATTTTTAAAGAAATAAAAATCATTGATATTGTTTATACAGAAGATATAAATGCTTCAGTAGAGTTGTATATTAAAGATGGTGCTGGCAATGCCTAAAAGGGGAAAAGCCTATATAGGGCTAATAGTAATTGTATTTATTTACTTTGTTATATATTTTTATTTGATGGGCCCTAATATTGTTAACATTTGGGGTTTAATTGCTGAGTCTGGCGCAAGTAAAAGGGGATATAAAATGGATACGGCAATTATGGGGGCTTATGAAACAAATTTAAATGAACTTAAAAGTATGGTGTTTGATGATATTTCTATAATTGAATCGGAAAATTTAGCTTCTTCCGTAACGTATATTAAAAGCCTTGCCGATAGAAACCGTTTAAAAAAGGTTGAAATTAAATTGGAAGGGGTAGAAGATATGGAAGCAGGCCCTATGGAAGGTATAGGGAAACTGTACTGCAACCAAGTTTATGTATTTGCCGAAGGTAGTTACTTGGATATTATTGGCTATATAAATGATATACAAAAAAATGGGGATAGATATTATTTATCAGGTTTAGATATACGT